>NZ_JBSVXG010000084.1:0-24940 GCF_054070595.1 Pseudomonas sp. SDO55104_S430
AGTCGACCTCTATGGTGATTGACACTCCGCATTCGCGAGCAAGCCCGCTCCCACAGGGGACCTGCGCCGGGTCATTCAGCCGCGATAGATCAGCTGCGAAGCTTTCTCATTACGCAATGTCAGATGTTCGATGCCGAGCCCTGGGGCTTCGGCCTCTTCCCGCGCCTTGAGAATCACCCCGTGATGCGGCGACTTGGCGCACACCGGATCGGCATTGGCCGCTTCCCCCGTGAGCATGAACGCCTGACAGCGGCAGCCCCCCAGGTCCTTGTGCTTTTCGTCGCAGGAGCGGCACGGCTCCTTCATCCAGGCATCGCCGCGAAAACGGTTGAAGCCGAACGAATCGTTCCAGATATGCTCGATGCTGTGCTCGCGCACATTGGGAAACTGCACCGGCAACTGCCGGGCGCTGTGGCAGGGCAATGCAGTGCCGTCGGGGGTGATGTCGAGAAACAGGTTGGCCCAGCCGTTCATGCAGGTCTTGGGGCGTTCCTCGTAATAGTCCGGGGTGACGAAAATCAGTTTGCACGGATGGCCCTGGGCCTCGAGGCGCTGGCGATAGTCATTGGTGATGCGCTCGGCGCGCTGTAATTGCTCGCGTGTCGGCAGCAGGCCGACTCGGTTGAGTTCGGCCCAGCCGTAGAACTGGCAGGTGGCCAATTCGACGAAATCCGCTTCCAGTTCCAGGCACAGGTCGATGATCCGGTCGATGTTGTCGATGTTGTGCCGGTGAGTGACGAAGTTCAGCACCATTGGATAGCCCTGGGCTTTCACTGCGCGGGCCATGGCCAGCTTCTGCGCAAAGGCCTTGCGCGAGCCGGCGAGCATATTGTTCACCGCTTCGTCGGCGGCCTGGAAACTGATCTGGATATGGTCGAGCCCTGCAACCTTGAAGTCGCGCACCTTCTGCTCGGTCAGGCCAATGCCCGAAGTGATCAGGTTGGTGTAGTAACCCATGTCCCGCGCGGCCTTGATCAACTGCGCCAGATCCTGACGCACCAACGGCTCGCCACCGGAAAAACCCAGTTGCGCGGCGCCCATCTCCCGCGCTTCGCGGAACACGCGAATCCACTCCGCGGTGCTCAGCTCCTCGCCGTGCCGGGCGAAGTCCAGCGGATTGGAGCAGTACGGGCATTGCAGCGGGCAACGATAGGTCAGCTCCGCCAGCAGCCACAGCGGTGGCCCCGGCAGCGTTTCACTCGATCCAGAACTGCGCATGGGCCACCTCCAGGAACGCCAGCACATCCTCGTCGATCCCCGGCACGCCGGGATGCTTCGCCGACAATTGGGCGATGATCGCGGCGACGCTGCGCCGGCCGTCCAGCAATTCGAGAATCTGCCCGGCGCTGGGGTTGAGCTTGATCATGCCTTCGGGGTACAGCAGCACATGGCAGTCCTGGCGCGGTTCCCATTGCAGGCGAAAGCCGCGGCGCAACGAGGGTGACTGTTCGCGGTTGATCAGGTTCACAGGGCGATCCCCCGATGCCAGACGTTGTCACGAGTGACGCTGTGATAAGGCGGGCGCTCCAGCTCATAGGCCATGCTCATGGCGTCGAGCATGCTCCAGAGAATGTCCAGTTTGAATTGCAGGATTTCCAGCATGCGCGACTGTCCTTCCAGGGTCCGATAATGCTCGAGCGTGATCGCCAGGCCGTGCTCGACATCGCGTCGGGCCTGGCCCAGTCGGGTGCGGAAATATTCGTAGCCGGCCGGATCGATCCAGGGGTAATGCTGCGGCCAGCTGTCCAGGCGCGACTGGTGGATCTGCGGTGCGAACAGTTCGGTCAGGGAGCTGCTGGCGGCTTCCTGCCAACTGGCGCGGCGGGCGAAGTTGACGTAGGCATCCACCGCGAAACGCACGCCGGGCAGCACCAGTTCCTGCGAAAGGATCCGCTCGCGATCCAGCCCCACCGCTTCGCCCAGGCGCAGCCAGGCTTCGATCCCGCCTTCACTGCCAGGCGCGCCGTCATGGTCCAGCAGGCGCTGAATCCATTCGCGGCGGATTTCTCGGTCGGGGCAGTTGGCGAGGATTGCGGCGTCTTTGAGGGGGATGTTGACCTGATAGTAGAAGCGGTTGGCGACCCAGCCCTGGACCTGCTCGCGGGTGGCGCGGCCCTGGTACATCGCCACGTGGAATGGGTGATGGATGTGGTAGTAGGCGCCCTTGGCGCGCAGGGCGGCTTCGAATTCGGTGGGGGTCAGTGGAGTGTTGGTCATTGTTATTCTCCGGGAATCTTTTGGTGTCTGGTCAGGCCTCTTCGCGGGCAAGCCTCGCTCCTACAGGTGCGTGGCGCTCCGCTACAGCACAATATCCATGCCGTCATACGCCACCTCGATCCCCCGCCGCACCAGCAGCGCCCTCTCAGCCGAGTCCTCATCAAGGATCGGGTTGGTGTTGTTGATGTGAATCAGCACCTTGCGCTGCCGCGGGAACGCCTCCAGCACTTCCAGCATGCCGCCCGGCCCGCTCTGCGCCAGGTGGCCCATTTCACTGCCAAGGCTGTGGCCGACTTCGCACACGCGCATCTCGTCATCGCGCCACAGGGTGCCATCGAGCAGCAGGCAATCGGCGCGCTGCATCCAGTCCAGCACTTCGTCGTCGACCTGCCCCAGCCCCGGCGCGTAGAACAGCGAGGCGCCGCTGCGCTGGTCCTCGATGAACAGGCCGATGTTGTCCCCTGGCTGCGGATTGCCACGATTGGGTGAATACGGCGGTGCGTTGCTGATCAACGGAATGGCACAAAACCTGAGGTGGTAGCAGGCCGGAATACGGAACGGTTCGCGATTGAGACGCACAGGTTGCCACTGCAATCCGCCGTTCCAGTGACTGAGCATGGTGAACAGCGCAAAGCCGGTGCTGAGGTCCTGGTGAACCCGTTCGGTGCACCAGACGTTATGCGGGCAGCCTTCGCGCAGGCTCAGCAGGCCGGTGCAATGGTCGATCTGGCTGTCCATCAGCACCACGCCGGCGATGGCGCTGTCACGCAGGCGGCGCGCCGGTTGCAATGGCGGGAAGCTCTCGAGTTGCGCGCGGATGTCCGGCGAAGCGTTGCACAGCACCCAGTCCACTCCGTCGTCGCTCAGAGCAATCGACGACTGCGTGCGCCGCTGCGCGCGCAGGCTGCCGTTGCGTACTCCGGCACATTGCCGACAATTGCAGTTCCACTGCGGAAAACCGCCACCAGCGGCGGAACCCAGAACCCGGATGTGCATGAGCAATGCTCCAGAAGGCAGACCCGGCCAACGCGGCGGCTGGCCGGGTGAACAATCAACGGTTGGCGAAATACATCGTCACTTCGAAGCCAATGCGCAGATCGGTAAACGCGGGTTTAGTCCACATGGGTCATTCCTCTTCTTGTGCCGGGTGATTCCGGTAGTGCCATTAATGCACGGGGTGTCGGGCAGCCGAATGCTACTTTCGAAGGAGGCTTGGGGGTGCGTTGGTAGGGGGTGAGAAACACAAAAGACCTGTGGGAGCGGGCTTGCCCGCGATGAGGCCGGAACATTCAACATTGATGTCGACTGTCAGACCGTCATCGCGGGCAAGCCCGCTCCCACAGGGTATGCGGCGTATTTAATGAATCAGAAGAACCCCAACGGATTAATGTCATAGCTCACCAGCAGGTTCTTCGTCTGCTGGTAGTGATCGAGCATCATCTTGTGGTTCTCCCGGCCGACGCCGGACTTCTTGTAGCCTCCGAACGCGGCATGTGCCGGGTACAGGTGGTAGCAGTTGGTCCACACCCGCCCGGCCTTGATCGCCCGGCCCATGCGGTAGGCGCGGTTGATGTCGCGGGTCCAGAGGCCCGCACCGAGACCGAATTCGGTGTCGTTGGCGATCGCGAGGGCTTCGGCTTCGTCCTTGAAGGTGGTGACGCCCACCACAGGGCCGAAAATCTCTTCCTGGAACACGCGCATCTTGTTGGTGCCCTTGAGCAGCGTTGGCTGGATGTAGTAGCCGCTGGACAGATCGCCCTCCAGACGCTCGGCCGCGCCGCCAGTAAGCAGCTGGGCGCCCTCCTCCTGGGCGATGTTCAGGTACGAGAGGATCTTGTCGTATTGCTGCTCGGAGGCCTGGGCGCCGACCATGGTCTCGGTGTCCAGCGGGTTGCCGCGCTTGATCTTGACGACCTTCTTCATGACCTCGGCCATGAAAGGTTCGTAGATCGATTCTTGCACCAGGGCCCGGGACGGACAGGTGCAGACTTCGCCCTGGTTGAAGAACGCCAGCACCAGGCCTTCGGCGGCTTTCTCGATGAATGCGGGCTCGGCCTGCATGATGTCTTCGAAGAAGATGTTCGGCGACTTGCCGCCCAGCTCGACGGTGCTCGGGATGATGTTCTCGGCGGCGCAATGCAGGATGTGCGCGCCGACCGGGGTGGAACCGGTGAAGGCGATCTTGGCGATGCGCTTGCTGGTGGCCAGCGCCTCGCCGGCTTCGCGACCGAACCCCTGGACGATATTGAGCACGCCGGCCGGCAGCAGGTCGGCGATCAGTTCGGCGAAGACCATGATCGAAAGCGGCGTCTGTTCTGCCGGTTTGAGCACGATGCAGTTGCCGGCGGCCAGGGCCGGGGCGAGCTTCCAGGCGGCCATCAATAGCGGGAAGTTCCACGGGATGATCTGCCCGACCACGCCCAGTGGTTCGTGGAAGTGGTAGGCGGTGGTCAGTTCGTTGATCTCGGCAGCGCCGCCTTCCTGGGCGCGGATGCAGCCGGCGAAATAGCGAAAATGGTCGGCCGCCAGCGGCACGTCGGCGTTGAGGGTTTCGCGCACGGCCTTGCCGTTGTCCCAGGTTTCGGTGACGGCGAGGATTTCCAGGTTCTGTTCGATGCGGTCGGCGATTTTCAGCAGGACCAGCGAACGGTCCTGGGCCGAGGTCTTGCCCCAGGCATCGGCGGCGGCATGGGCGGCGTCGAGGGCCTTGTCGATGTCGGCGGCGCTGGAGCGCGGGAATTCGGCAATCACCTCACCGTTGACCGGCGAGCTGTTGGTGAAGTACTCGCCATTGACCGGCGCGACGAATTCGCCACCGATGAAATTGCCGTAGCGCGGTTTGAAGGAAACGACGGCACCGGGTGTTCCGGGTTGGGCGTAGATCATGATGAGGCCTCTGTCTGGGTCGATGCCTGCCGTGGCGACAGGCGATGACCCGATACTAGAGAGCCCCGCGCGCCAGACGAATGCATCGTTGGCAGGAGGGGCTCTCGTTATTTGGTATTAGATTCACGCAGCCCCTGTGGTGATCGTTCCCACGCTCCGCGTGGGAATGCAGCCCGGGACGCTCTACGTCCCAAAGGCCGAACGCGGAGCGTCCGTTGAGGCATTCCCACGCGGAGCGTGGGAACGATCACTTGGGTGTGGTCAGTGCTTGGCCACCAACTCCTTCGGCAATTTGAAGGTCCAGAGCATGCCGCCCTGGTTGAAGTCCTTCACGCGTTTGGCCACTTCGCCGCCCCACAGCGGCACCGCGCCACCCCAGCCGGACAGCACCGAGACGTACTGTTCGCCGTCCATTTCCCAGGTCACGGGCGAGCCCAGTACGCCGGAGCCAGTCTGGAACTCCCAGACCTTTTCGCCGGTCTTGGCATTGAATGCCTGCAGGAAACCTTCTGGCGTACCGGTGAACACCAGGTTGCCCTTGGTGGTCAGCACCCCGCCCCACAGCGGCGCGAAGTTCTTGTGGCGCCAGACTTCCTTGCCGGTTTTCGGATCAATGGCACGCAATACGCCGATGTAATCTTCGTTCAACGGCTTGATGGTGAACCCGGCACCGAGGAACGCCGCGCCTTTTTTGTAGGCGATGCCCTCGTTCCAAATGTCCATGCCCCACTCGTTGGACGGCACGTAGAACAGCCCGGTGTCCCTGTTGTAGGCCATCGGCATCCAGTTTTTCGCACCGAGAAATGCCGGCGCGACGAATACCGAAGTGCCGTGAGCTTCGGCCCCTGGCGCGCCGGGGCGGCTGGCGTCGTTGTAGATCGGCCGGCCGTCCTTATCCAGGCCGGTGGCCCAGGTGATCTTGTCCACGAACGGGAAGCCGCGGATGAATTTGCCGTTGGTGCGGTCCAGCACGTAGAAGAAACCATTGCGGTCGGCGGTGGCCGCCGCCTTTATTTCCTTGCCGCCTTCGCTGTAGTTGAACGACACCAACTCGTTCACTCCGTCGAAGTCCCAGCCGTCATGAGGCGTGCTCTGGAAATGCCATTTGATGGTGCCGTCGTCCGGGTTGAGCGCCAGGCGCGACGAGGAATAGAGGTTGTCCCCTGGACGCAGGTGCGAATTCCACGGCGCCGGGTTGCCGGTGCCGAACAGCAGCAGGTTGGTTTCCGGATCGTAGTAACCGCCCAGCCACGGCGCCGCGCCGCCGGTCTTCCACAGATCGCCCGGCCAGGTTTTGCCCGCTTCGCCGCCGGAGACACCGTTCTCGACCGCCTTGCCGTCCTTGTAGACATAACCCATGTGGCCTTCGACGGTCGGGCGGGTCCACAACAGATCGCCGTTTTTCGGATCGTAGGCCTCGATCTTGCCCACCACGCCGAACTCGCCACCGGCGACGCCGGTGATCAGCTTGCCGTTGATCACCAGCGGCGCGGCGCTGATCGAGTAGCCTTCCTTGTGGTCGGCGACTTTCTTGCTCCAGACCACCTTGCCGGTGTCCTTGTTCAGCGCAACCAGCTTAGCGTCGAGGGTGCCGAAGATCACCAGGTCGCCATACAGCGCCACGCCACGGTTGATCACGTCGCAGCAAGGGCGAATGTCATCCGGCAGGCGCGCATCGTATTGCCAGAGCTTCTTGCCGGTGCGCGCATCCACCGCGAACACCCGCGAGTAGGAACCGGTCATGTACATCACGCCATCCTTGACCATCGGTTGCGCCTGCTGGCCGCGCTGCTTTTCGCCGCCGAACGAGAACGCCCACGCCGGGCGCAGTTCCTTGACGTTGTCGACGTTGAGAATGTCCAGCGGGCTGTAGCGCTGACCCTGAACGCCCAGACCGTTGGTCACGATCTGCTCGGGGTTCTTCGGGTCCTGGAGAATGTCCTGGTCGGAAACCCCGGCCATTGCCTGGCCGGACAACAGCATGGCACTGAGCAACAGGCTCAGGACGAAGGGCTGGCGACGTGCGGGTTGAGTCATGACGGCTTCCTCTGCGGTTTTTGTTTTATTTCCGGGAAATTTTCCCGGGTTGATGCAGATTCTTGAGCGCAGGCGTCGGGACAACAATTGGCCGCAGTGTGGAGATTTCTAGTTCCTTGGTATTGGGTTGGGGGATGGATTTCCACATCCCCTGTGGGAGCGGGCTTGTTCGCGAAGGCGGTGTTTCAGACGACAAATATGCCGGATGCGCCGACGCCTTCGCGGGCAAGCCCGCTCCCACAGGGGGGGTGATCATGGGGTCGCGCTGCTGTCGACCCGCATCATCCGCGCCCGCTCATACCGCGGATACAGATGGCTGACACTGCGAATCAACTCATACCGGCTCAGGCTGATTCCGGCGAATCGTTCGGGGATGGGGCTGCGGATCATCTCGGCCATGTCGCTGCCATTGGCGGCGCCGTCGCGCATCAGCTGGTCGAGCCACCCCAGGTAATCGCGCATCTGCACGAAGGGCAGCGGATCGCTGGCGACAGGCCCGTGACCGGGCACGATCATCGTCCAGGGCAAGCCTTGCAGGGTGGCAATGTCCGCCAACCACACCGACAGGCCGGGACTGTTGGGCGTGGTCAGCGCCCGTTGATAAAACACCAGGTCCCCGGCGAACAGCACGCCGGTTTGCTGGTCGAGAATAGCCAGATCAGCACCCGTATGCCCACCCAGACCTAGCAGGCGCAGATCATGATTCCCAAAACTTTTCACGCCCGGGGTCAGCGTGCGGGTCGGCAACACCACCTCGGTGCCGCGCATCCAGTCGCCGACCAGCCGATACATGTTCTCGGCCATCGCATCACCCTGCTTTTGCAGCAGCTCGGTGGTACCGGCCAGCGCGCCGATCGGCACATCGCCGAAGGCCTGATTGCCCAGCACATGGTCAGGGTGATGATGGGTCAGCAGGACCTCGATCACCGGCTTGTCGGTTACCCCGGCGATGGCCAGGCGCATGGCCTCGCCGTAACGCTTCGAAGGGCCGGTATCGATCACCACCACGCCACGCTCGGTAACGATGAACGCGGTGTTGACGATGTTGCCGCCGTTGTCCCTGGCGAAATTATCGGTGCTGCCTTCCAGCAGCCAGGTGTCCTGGGCGATCTGCCGGGGCTTGAGCGAGTATTGGAGATCGGCCGTGGCGTGCAGGCTCAGGCCGATGAACAACAGCAGCATCCAGCGCATGAGTGCTCCTTTGGCTCAGGGAATTAACGCATCGAACAGGTTGCCGCCACTATCGCGCAACAGCAGACGTGTCTGCCCTGCCCCCTCCAGATCAAAGCCCAGGCTGGGGTTTTCGCTGACAGCGGGAAACAGTTCGAGGCGGGCAAGCAGTTGATTCTGGCTGTCCCGCAGTTCGGCATGATTGATGTAAAACTCCGGAATGCCGCTGACCATGCCGTTGTCCATCGGATGCGCCACCTGCACCCGCAGGCGACTGAAGTCCCGGCGCGGGTAACGCCCGCCCAGCACTTGACCGATGCGCTCCTCCCAACCCGGCTCGGTGCGAACCACGCTTGGTGCAGTGCAGCCACCTCCCGCTGCGTCGATCAGGGTCGAACCGACATGCCACAGTCCATCGCGCGTCAGTACGGCCGCGCGCAGGGGCGTAGCCTGCTCGACTCGAATGCGGATCGACAGCCAGGGCAACAGTCCATTTACCGGCTGGAAATCGACGATTTTCGGCAAGGGGTTGAGCTCGGCCCAGGCAAGGATGGTCACTACATCGCCCTTGAATGCCCGGGCATCGATTTCCAGCGGGACCTGCCGTGCGTCTTCAGCGAACGGTGGCGCCAACAGCTTGACCCGATCATCGAACACGAACGGCGCATCTGCGAGGATCTGCTTGTGATAGAAGCTCCACATCACCGACGGCACCGGGTCCTTGCCTGGATCGACGGCGGCCTGCGCCGTCAGATTCAGGCAGCACGCCAGCAGACAAATCCTTTGCCATTTCATCAGCCACTCCTATTGATACATCTCGGGCACGTCATACCGCAGGCCGTAATGGCCATAGATGGTCTTCACCGAACCTTCGCGAATCAGTCCTTCCAGCGCCTCTTCCACCGCATACGCCAGTTGCCGGTTGCTTTCGTGCACCGCCATGCCGATTTCCCAGAGCTGCTTGCCCATGTTCGGATAGGCGTTCTCCGCCAGCGCCAATTGCGGGTCGGCGGCTTCGTGCACCTGCCAGTCAATTTCACCGCGCATGGCCATGACCGCGTCGACCTCCCCGGCCTTCATCGCGGCAAAGGCCTGGGACACGCCCGGATAGTGATGGGTCTTGCCGGCGAGCATGCCGTTGAACACCGAAGTGAGGTAGAACGACGGCACGCTGTCGACCTCGACGCCGATCGGGTGCTGCTCAAACACCGCGACACTGGCAACCTTGTCCAGTCGACGACGGTCGTAGGCGACCTGCCATTGTTCGTTCTGGTAGGGGCCGAACATCACCACATGGCCGTTTTCCAGTTCGCCGAATTCGTTGCGCTTTTGCGCGTAATCGCGGTCGTAAGGCACGCGCATCATCAGGTCGGCCAGTTGCTGGTTGTGCAACGCACTGGCGCGCCAGATGTAGTCGCGCAGGTCGTCGTCGAGCTTTTCACCGGGCGGCGCCCAGATCAGCGTCAGGCGCACACCCATTGCCTTGGCCAGGGCCTGGGCCAGTTCGACGTCAACACCCTTGGGCTGACCGCCCTGTTCGAAGCTGTAGGGCGCGAAATCCTTGTACACCGCCACCTTCAGCTCTCCGGCGGCGATCATTTCATCGTAGTTGCGCACCTGCGCCTGCACCGACTGGCAGCACAGCCACACAGCGCCGACCAACATCGCAAGCAGGCGCATGGGATCATTCCTCGACGTGCACGGTGTCCAGATAAGTGCGTACCGCCCACAGGGCTTCCTGGCTCAGGTAGTCGGCCATTTTCGGCATGTACACCCGACCGTCGCGCACCGCACCATTGCGTACCCGCTCGACGAACCATTCATCACCGGCATCGCCAGCGTCGAGCATGCGCAGGTCGGGAGCTATACCGCCGGACTTGGCTTCCAGGCCATGGCAGGCCGCGCAGTTCTGGTTGTAGGCCGACGCGCCGATCTCCACCGCCTTGTCGTGTTCCGGCGTGGTGCGATAGGGATTCACTTCGGCCCAGCCATCGGCATTGAGTTTCACGCCGGCATCCTTGATCGGGGTCAGGCCCTGGGTGGCGACGGCCTGCGGCACCACATTGCCGTGGGCCCACACGGAACCGGCACTGAGAAGACCGGCCAACAGGCCGGTGACGAGCAAGGCGTTGCGTTTCGTTGTCATTGTTATGCCCTCAGGTTGCACGCAAAACCTCTTTGCAGAGGCTATGGCAGCCATCTTAGGAAGCCTGTCGGGCGGGCCCCATGCTGCTTTGGTGGCCAGCATCTAGTCCCTTGGTAGTAAGGCGTTTGAGGGACGCCCAAATCAGGTGTTCGATGGGAAGTTTTCCCGGCGACGGCGGGACTTTTTCCGTATCCGTCTACCGCCCCGCACCGCCACCCTGTGCAGGCCAAAACCTCCACTGGGAACTGCAACCATGACAATAAGATCGCTACCCGCCCTTTCCCCCCTGACCGCGGCCGTCCAGGCCTTTGTGCTGGTCGGCAGCCTGGCGCTGAGCGCCGCGGGGTACGCAGCAAACGCTCCGGCCCCGCGCAACGTGAGTTGGGAAGACATCGCCAACGATCACCTGACCACCAAAGACGTGCTGCAATACGGCATGGGCACCAACGCCCAGCGCTGGAGTCCGCTGAATCAGGTCAACGACAAGAACGTGTTCAAGTTGACCCCTGCCTGGTCCTACTCCTTCGGGGACGAAAAGCAGCGCGGCCAGGAATCCCAGGCCATCGTCAGTGACGGTGTGGTGTACGTCACCGGGTCGTATTCGCGAGTGTTCGCTCTGGACGCCAAGACCGGCAAACGTCTGTGGACTTACAACCATCGCCTGCCGGACAACATTCGTCCGTGCTGCGACGTGGTCAACCGCGGCGCCGCGATCTTCGGCGACAAAATCTACTTCGGCACTCTCGATGCGCGGCTGATCGCCCTGGACAAGAACACGGGCAAGGTGGTGTGGAACAAGAAATTCGGCGACCACGCAGCCGGCTACACCATGACCGGCGCGCCGGTGTTGATCAAGGACAAGACCAGCGGCAAGGTGCTGCTGATCCACGGCAGCTCCGGCGACGAGTTCGGTGTAGTCGGGCAGCTCTTCGCCCGCGATCCCGACACGGGCGAAGAAGTCTGGATGCGGCCTTTCGTCGAGGGTCACATGGGCCGTCTCAATGGCAAGGACAGCACCCCGACCGGCGACGTCAAGGCGCCGTCCTGGCCGAACGACCCGACTACGGAAACCGGCAAAGTCGAGGCCTGGAGCCACGGTGGCGGTGCGCCCTGGCAGAGCGCGAGTTTCGATGCCGAAACCAACACCATCATCGTCGGCGCCGGCAATCCAGGCCCATGGAACACCTGGGCGCGCACCTCCAAGGATGGCAACCCACACGACTTTGACAGCCTTTACACTTCCGGCCAGGTCGGCGTCGACCCAAGCACCGGCGAAGTGAAATGGTTCTATCAGCACACGCCGAACGACGCCTGGGACTTCTCCGGTAACAACGAGCTGGTGCTGTTCGATTTCAAGGACAAGGATGGCAAGACGGTCAAGGCCACCGGTCACGCCGACCGTAACGGTTTCTTCTACGTGGTGGACCGCAACAACGGCAAACTGCAGAACGCTTTTCCCTTCGTCGACAACATCACCTGGGCCAGCCACATTGACCTCAAGACAGGCCGACCGGTGGAGAACGCAGGCCAGCGTCCGGCCAAGCCGTTGCCGGGGGAAACCAAGGGCAAACCGGTGGAAGTGTCGCCACCCTTCCTCGGTGGCAAGAACTGGAACCCCATGGCCTACAGCCAGGACACCGGGTTGTTTTACATTCCGGGCAATCAGTGGAAAGAGGAATACTGGACCGAAGAGGTCAACTACAAAAAAGGCTCGGCCTACCTGGGAATGGGCTTTCGCATCAAGCGCATGTACGAAGATCACGTCGGCACGCTGCGGGCGATGAACCCCACCACCGGCAAGCTGGTGTGGGAACACAAGGAACATCTGCCGCTGTGGGCCGGGGTATTGGCGACCAAAGGCAACCTGGTGTTCACCGGCACAGGCGACGGTTTCTTCAAGGCCTTCGATGCAAAAACCGGCAAGGAACTGTGGAAATTCCAGACCGGCAGCGGCATCGTCTCGCCACCGATCACCTGGGAACAGGACGGCGAGCAGTACATCGGCGTGACAGTCGGCTACGGCGGCGCAGTGCCGTTATGGGGCGGCGACATGGCCGAGCTGACCAAGCCGGTGGCACAGGGCGGGTCGTTCTGGGTGTTCAAGATTCCGAGTTGGGATAACAAGACGGCGCAAAGATAACCCCTAACCCGCCGTCCCTGTAGAAGCGAGCATGCTCGCGATGGTCGTCAACGATAACGTGGACTGCCTGACAACCCGCGGTGTCTGCGCCTCCATCGCGAGCATGCTCGCTCCTACAGGAGATGGGCTCGTCCGGAGACATTGCCATGAAATACCTGTCCCTTATGCTTCTGTTGAGCATTGCCACGGTGCATGCCGATGACGATGAAGGCCCCCTGATCATCAACGGCTGCACCATCGCCGAACACAGCCAATGCCCCGGCGCCAACCTCAAGGGCGCCAACCTCAGCAATCAGGACATGCGAAACATGAACCTCAGCGGCGCCGATCTGCGCGACGCCGATCTGCGTCATGCCCGACTCGACCTGGCCAACCTGGAAAAAGCCCACCTGCAAGGGGCGAACCTTACCCGCGCCAGCCTGCAGCAAAGCAATGTCCGACTGGCCGACTTTACCTCGGCCAATCTGATGGCGATCCAGGGTTGGGGACTATTTGCCCAGGGCGCGCAGTTCCAGAACGCCAACCTCAGCGCCGCGTATCTGCAATTCGCCCGGCTCTCGGGAGCGAAACTGCACAACACCAACCTGCACGCCGCCGATCTGGAAATGACCTGGCTGAGCAAGGCCGACCTCAAGGACGCCAACCTGAGCGACGCCAACCTGCAGGAAGCCAAGCTGGGCGAAAGCAATCTGGAACACGCCAACCTCAACGGCACTCGCCAGCATTATGCGAATTTTCAGGACGCGAACATGGAAGGCTGCAATGGATGTCCGCAGGACTGGACACAATGAAGCCCCTGTAGGAGCGAGCATGCTCGCGATGAACGCAAGAACACCGCGGGGTGTCAGGCACCCAGCGTTATCGTTGACGTCCATCGCGAGCATGCTCGCTCCTACAGGGCTCTGGTTTTCAGTCACCCTGCCTTGCGCACCACGCCCATATCAATCCCCAGATGCACCAGCTCGGCATGTGAGCTGACCTGCAGTTTGTTTTTGAGCAGCGTCAGATGGTTGGAGACGGTCTTGCTGCTGATGCTCAGTTGCTCGGCGATTTGCCGCGCGGGGGTGCCTTTGGCCAACATGACGAAAATTTCCAGCTCGCGCTGGGTCATGCTGTGCAGTCGCGGGTCACTCGTGCCCCGCTGTGCGCGGCACGCCAGCTGCGTGGCCAGTGGTTGCTCGATGTAGGCATGTCCGGCGAGGACCCGCCGCACTGCTTCGATCAGTACCTCGGGCGCCGAGTTCTTGGTCAGATAACCCATCGCCCCGGCATCCAGTGCCTGTCGCACCAGCGGCAGCTCATCGTGCATGCTGAAAAACAGCACCCGTAGTTGCGGCAAACGCTGGCGCAGACGCCGGGTGGTTTCCAGGCCACTGATGCCGGGCAGTCCGAAATCCATGATCACCAGATGCGGCACGCTTTCCTGCACGCGGGTCAGCGCCTCCTCACCCGTTGCCGCCTCCCGTACCTCCATCGCAGGCAACATTGCCCGCAACAGACTCGCATACCCCTGACGGACCACTGCATGATCATCGACCAGCAGAATATTCATGACACCTCCAAAGGCATGCTCAAGGTCAGCGCCCAACCGGCGCCGGGATGACTGATCACACGCAATTCGCCTCCCAGGCTGCGGGCGCGTTCGCGCATTGAATAAAGACCCACGCCGGGGCGCTGCCGGGGCGTACCTCCGCGACCGTTATCGCGCACCAGCAGACGCAACTGTGCACCGTGGTGTTGCAGACGAACCCGCACCCGGCTGGCATCGGCGTGCCGGGCGATATTGGTCAGGGCCTCCTGTAGCAGGCGATACAGATGGGTCTTGTGCGACGCCGACAGCGTTGGCAGCCGCTCACTCAAGCGCAACTGGCACTCGATGCCCTGGCGTGCCTGCCATTGTTCCACCAGCAAGGCGAACGCCTCGTCCAGCGGCAAATGCTGCAGCACCACCGGATATAGGTTCTGCACCAGCGCCCGGAAGCCTTGTTGCAGGTGCTCGCAGTTGTGCTCCAGATCGCGCACCGTGCGCTCCACTGCTTCCGGGCGCTCAGCGACCAGGCGTAACAGACACGCCTGCGCGCGAATCCCGGCCAGATATTGACCAAGGTCATCGTGCAGCGTCTGGGCCAGTTCGGTGCGCTCGCGCTCCTGAACGGCCAGCAAGGCCTGAGTCAGACGGGCGTTGTCGGCACCGGCCTGCTCCAGCGCGGCGGTCATTCGATTGAAATGCAGCCCCAGTTGCCGCGCTTCCGGTGCTCCTTGTGTGGGCAGACGCACCTTGAGCTGGCCGGCGCTGACCTGCTGCAAAGCCCGCAGCAGTTCATCGAGCAGGCCCATTCCTCGTCGCACCGCCCAGCGAATGGTCAGCAGGCTGACGATCAGTGCCAGCGCGCACAGGCTCAGCAACTGTTGCAGGGAATCTCGGACTTCGTCGATTTCATCCCGAGGATCCACGGCGATCTGCACCCGTCGACCGTCCGCCAGGTCCACTACTCTGACGCGGTGTATGACGTCGGCGAACAGCAGATCTGCGAGCCACCCCTCGAACCCATCCTGCATCGGCGAGGGCATCACTGCCCCAGGTTCCATCCAGAGCACACGCACATGGCGCAGGCTGCGGGTGAGGCGCGGTTGCAGGCTGACAGGATCACGAGCGGCGGTTTCGCTCAGGTACTCGACCACCGCTTCGGCCGATTGCATCTCACGTTCCACGTCCGCCAGCGCCTGGTGCAGCAACACGCACATGCAGGCAAGAGTGACCACGGCGAAAAAGCCGCCCACCCACAGGTTGATCCGCCACAGGGCCGACATCGCTAGTGCCCCGGTGTCGAGGGCATGACCGGGGTCGGAACCGCGCGCGGCCCGTGCAGCCGGTCGACGCCAATCAGGGTCAGGATCAGCAGCAATGGCAGCAGCAATGTCTTGACGATGCGCATGGCCAGTTCCCTCCAGAGTCACGGCTGCGGGTTTGGGTGAGGGTTCCCATGCTAAGACCGAACCGCCCGCGCGCGGCTACTACCTTGGTACTGCCCGGTCGGTACTTTCTGCATATTTCCACCCCGTCACGAGCTTCCTATGCTGGCGCTACCTGTAATGGAGAGCCCTATGCGCCAGCTTGCCCCTTACGCCCTGATCTATCTGCTGGCAATCGTCTGCGCCGCCGGGCTGGCGACTCGAAGTCAGGCGGCGGATGCGCCCTTGCAGGTGCGGATCGGTTATCTGGGTTATCGCCCTGACCCCGGCCCGTTGCTGTCCAACGTCATTCCAGAACCCGTTGACACCGGCCTGCGCGGTGTAGAACTGGCGATCACCGACAGCAACAGCACCGGGCGTTTTCTCAATCACGGTTACAGCCTGGAAAGCGCCAGCGTCGACAGTCCCGAAGCCTTGCTCGCAGCGGCGCAAGCCCAGCATGCGCAAGGCCTGCGCCTGTTCGTGGTGAACGCCCCCGCCAGCAGCCTGCGCCAACTCAGTGCGGCACTGCCCGACAGCCTGCTGTTCAATGCCGGCAGCCCCGATGACAGCCTGCGGACCACCGATTGCCTGCCCAACGTGCTGCACAGCCTGCCGAGCCGGGCGATGCTGGCCGATGCGCTGGCGCAGTTCCTGGTGGTGCGCAAATGGCAACGGGCGCTGCTGATCGTCGGCCCCACCGTCGACGACCAGGCCTACGCCGCCGCTCTGCGCCGCGCGGCCAAGCGCTTCGGCCTGCAACTGGTGGCGGAGAAACCCTGGACCTTCGATAACGATCAGCGACGCAGCGCCCAGGCCGACATGCCGCTGTTCACCCAGACCGCCGAATACGATGTGGTGCTGGTAGCCGACGAGCGTGGCGACTTTGGCGAGTACGTGCCTTACCAAACCTGGTACCCGCGCCCGGTCGCAGGCACTCAGGGCCTGACTCCGACCGGCTGGCACAAGACCGTGGAAACCTACGGCGCCGCGCAGTTGCAGAAACGCTTCGAAGCCCTCGCCGGACGCTGGATGACCGACCGCGACTTCGCCGCCTGGATCGCCGTGCGCAGCATCGCCAGCGCCGTGAGCAAACTGCGCCAGACCGACCCCATGGCGATCCGTGCGCTTGAACTAGGCGATCAACTGCCACTGGACGGTTTCAAGGGCCGCAAGCTCAGCTACCGCCCATGGAACGGCCAACTGCGCCAGCCGATCCCGATCGTGCAGCCCCGGGCGCTGGTCAGCACCTCGCCTCAGGACGGCTTTCTGCACCCTTTCAACGAAATGGACAGCCTGGGTTACGACAAGCCCGAGGTCAGCTGCCGCTTTCCCTGAACACAACAACTACAACAAGGAAACTGCCATGCACCCCACGCGTTTTCACTTCAACCTGATCTCATTCGCCCTGCTGCTCGTCGCCGGACACGCCAGTGCCAGCACCGCCTGGGTATCCAACGAAAAGGACAACAGTCTGAGCCTGATCGACATGCAGACCCTGCAGGTCACCGACACCCTGCCCGTCGGCCAGCGCCCACGTGGCCTGCTGCTGTCCCATGACAACAAGCTGCTGTACATCTGCGCCAGCGACTCGGACCGGGTCCAGGTCATGGACGTGGCCACCCGCAAGATCATCAAGGAACTGCCCTCGGGCAAGGACCCCGAGCAATTCGCCCTGCACCCCAACAACCGCTGGCTGTACGTCTCCAACGAAGACGATGCGCTGGTCACCGTGATCGACACCGAAACCTCCAAGGTCCTCGGCCAGATCAACGTCGGCGTCGAGCCCGAAGGCATGGCCGTCAGCCCCGACGGCAAATGGGCGGTCAACACCAGCGAAACCACCAACATGCTGCACTGGATCGACACCAGCACCCAGACCCTGGCCGACAGTACGCTGGTGGATCAGCGCCCGCGTTTCGTCGAGTTCAGCAACGATGGCAAGCAACTGTGGGCCTCGGCGGAAATCGGCGGCACGGTGACAATTCTCGACGTCGCCAACCGCAACGTGCTCAAGACGCTGAACTTCCAGATCAAGGGCGTGCACCCGGACAAGGTGCAGCCGGTGGGCATCAAGCTCAGCGCCGACGGCAAATACGCCTTCGTGGCCCTGGGGCCGGCCAACCACGTGGCGGTGATCGACGCCAAGACTTTCGAGATCCTCGATTACCTGCTGGTGGGCCGGCGCGTATGGCAACTGGCGTTTACCCCGGACCAGAAGCAACTGCTCGCCACCAACGGCGTCAGCGGCGATGTGTCGGTGATCGATGTCGACAGCCTCAAGGTCAGCAAATCGGTGAAGGTCGGGCGCTATCCATGGGGCGTGGTGGTGACGCCATGAACACCCTGGAAGTCAGCGACCTGAGTTTCGCCTACGGGTTGCGGGAGGCTTTGCGGCAGGTGAGTTTCAGCCTGGCACCGGGCCGTTTCGCCGCATTGCTGGGGCCCAATGGTGCCGGCAAATCAACGCTGATCGCCCTGCTGACCCGGCTCTACGATCTGCAGCAAGGCGATATCCGGGTGGGCGGCTGCTCGTTGCTCGACACACCGCGCCCGGCGCTCAAGCAATTGGGCGTGGTGTTCCAGCAAAGCACCCTGGACCTGGACTTGAGCGTGGAACAGAACCTGCGTTATCACGCGGCGCTGCATGGCATGTCCTGCCGCGAGACCACCCTGCGCGTCGATGCGGAACTCGCCCGGCAAGGCCTGGATGAGCGTCGCGGCGAACGAGTGCGCCAGCTCAACGGAGGCCATCGTCGCCGGGTGGAAATCGCCCGCGCACTGCTGCATCAACCGCGCCTGTTGCTGCTCGACGAGGCCAGCGCCGGCCTCGACCCGGCCAGCCGTCTGGCGCTCAACCGGCACATTCGCAACCTGTGCAGTGAGCAGCGGATCAGCGTGCTCTGGACCACCCATCTACTGGATGAAGTGCAGCCCAGAGACGACCTGCTGATAATGCATCAGGGCCGACTGGTCGCCAGCGGACAGGCCAACGCGCTGAGCCAGGAACACGGCGGCGACCTGGATTCGGCCTTCACTCGCCTGACTACCACGGGAGCTACCCGATGAACGCTTACTGGCAATGTTTCAGCGGCATCGTGCTGCGCGAGTGGCTGCGCTTTGTGCTGCAACGCACACGCTTCCTCAGCGCCCTGGTCCGGCCGTTGCTGTGGCTGCTGGTGTTCGCCGCCGGTTTCCGCGCGGCCCTGGGCATCGCCATCATCGAGCCCTACGACACCTACATTCCCTACGAGGTCTACATCATCCCGGGACTGGCCTGCATGATCCTGTTGTTCAACGGCATGCAGGGCTCGCTGTCGATGGTCTACGACCGCGAGATGGGCAGCATGCGCGTCCTGCTCACCAGCCCACTGCCGCGGACCTTTCTGTTGTGCAGCAAACTGCTGGCCACCTCGCTGATTTCGCTGCTGCAGGTCTACGCGTTCCTCGCAATCTCCTGGCTCTACGGCGTACAACCCCCGGCCATCGGCCTGCTGCTCGCTCTGCCCGCCCTGCTGCTGGTGGCCTTGATGCTTAGTGCCCTGGGGCTGCTGCTGTCCAACGCCATTCGCCAACTGGAGAACTTCGCCGGCGTGATGAATTTCGTGATCTTCCCGCTGTTCTTCCTGTCATCAGCGCTCTACCCGCTCTGGAAAATGCGTGAAGCGAGCGAATGGTTGTACTGGCTCTGCGCGGTAAACCCGTTCAGCCATGCGGTAGAACTGGTGAGGTTTGCCTTGTATGAGCGCTTCAACCCACTGGCGTTGGCGGTGTGTGCGGGATTGACGCTGGTCTTTGCCCTGCTGGCGGTCCTGACCTTCAACCCACAGCATGCGGCGCTGCGCAAATCCAGCTGAACCCACAGATTATGCGGCGAACACCAAATCACTGTAGGAGCGAGCATGCTCGCGATGGTCGTCAACGATAACGTTGGCTGCCTGACACCCCGCGGTGTCTTTGCCTCCATCGCGAGCCTGCTCGCTCCTACACAGGGCGTTGGGAAATTACGACTTTAGTACTGGTTTCCCCTGCCTATCGTCGCATTCCCAACGCCCCCCGCCTGGCATGTAATGGACTTATAACGATAAGGATAAAGCCCATGCCGCGTGCCCGACGTCGCCTGTTGCGTCCCACCCTCGCCGCGCTATCCCTCAGCCTGTGGCTGGTTGGCGCCTGCGCACAATCGCTACTGTTCTCCCCCGACGGCTATCGCATCGATCTGTACCGCAGCCCCACACCCGACCAGGTGCAAGGCGCAACCATCGTAGACACCGCCGCCGTGCAAGCATTGCTCGACCAAACCCCGCGCCCGCTGCTGATCGATGTCTACCGCCGCCAATGGCTGCAAGGCCGTTTCATCGAAGACCACCCCCACGAAAACCTGCCCGGCAGCCACTGGCTGGCCAACACCGGCGACGGTGAGCTGACACCGCAATGGCAGGCCTACTTCGCCGACAACCTGAACAAACTGACCAGCGGCAACCTCAGGCAACCGCTGGTTTTCTACTGCCGCTCCGACTGCTGGTTGAGCTGGAACGCCGTCAAACGTGCGGCCAGCCTCGGCTATAAGTCGCTGTATTGGTATCGCGACGGCCTGGATGCCTGGCAGGCGGCCAATCTGCCGGTCACACCCGCCAGCCCCGCGCCCTTCCCCTGAGCTTTACGCCTGCGTGTAGTTGCCACACCATAATCAAAACAAAGAGGTGAAATGGCCATGTACAAAATTCTGATTGCCGACGATCACCCGCTGTTTCGCGAAGCCATACACAACGTCATCAGCGATGGTTTCGACGGCAGCGAGGTCATGGAAACCGCCGATCTGGACAGTGCCCTGGCCCTGACTCAGGAACACGATGACCTGGACCTGATCCTCCTCGACCTGAACATGCCCGGCATGCACGGGCTCAATGGCCTGATCAACCTGCGCAACGAAGCGCCGACCATTCCGGTGGTGATCGTCTCCGCCGAGCAGGACAAGCAGATCGTCCTGCAAGCCATCACCTATGGCGCGGTGGGCTTCATCACCAAATCCTCGCCCCGCACGCAGATGACCAACGCGATCCAGCAGATCCTCAACGGCAACGTCTACCTGCCACCGGACATCATCCGCACCGGCAACAGCAGTTCGCACCGACGCATGAACGACACGCCGAGCATTCCGCCGGAACTGTTGCAAACCCTGACCCGCAAACAGTTGCAGGTGCTGGAACGGATGACCAAGGGTGAATCGAACAAACAGATCGCCTACACCCTGGAAATCGCCGAGACCACGGTCAAAGCCCACGTCTCCGCTATCCTGCGCAAGCTCAATGTGCATAACCGCGTGCAGGCGATACTAAGTGCCGGCGACATCGATTTCGGGTCGTATCTGAGAAGGTGAACACCCAAACCCTGTAGGAGCGAGCAGGCTCGCGATGGTCGTCAACGATGACGTTGGCTGCCTGACACCCCGCGGTGTCCGTGCCTACATCGCGAGCATGCTCGCTCCTACAGGGGTCCCAGCAAATGGCTCATGGCGGTCTTAAGCTTCATCGGCCGCACCGGTTTGTGCATCAGCGTATGGCCCAGTTCGCGGATCTGCTGTTTGAGGTCGTTGCTGTAATTGGCCGTGATCATCATCACCGGGATCGCGCTGGCCCGGCGGGCGTTGATCCGGGCCACGGCGTCGACGCCGTTGCGGTCGTTGTCCAGGTGATAGTCGGCGATCAGCAAGTGCGCCTCGGCATGGTAGTTGTCCACCTGCCGCGCCAGGTCCTCTTCCGACAGCGCCGTCACCACCCGGCAACCCCAGCCCTCCAGCAACGTGCGCATGCCGGCGCAAATGGTGGCGTCGTTGTCCAGCACCCAGACCTTCGCGCCGCGCAGCCGCTCCAGCATCGGCTCGCTCATCGGCGGGCTCGGCAACGGTTTGGGAGCGTTGGCGCTCAATGGCACCTCCACGGAAAACATCGAACCCTTGCCCGGCCATGAGCGCACCTGAATGCGGTGCCCGAGAATGCCGGCGATCTTCTCGACGATCGCCAGCCCCAAGCCCAGACCGCGATCCTGATCCGGGCGCTGCACGTCACCACGCTTGAACTCCTGGAAAATTTCTTCCAGGCGATCCTCGGCAATGCCCATGCCGCTGTCCCAGACCTCGATCGACAGGCGCTGGCGATGACGCCGGCAACCCAGCACCACACGGCCGCTGTAGGTGTAGCGAATGGCGTTGCTCAGCAGATTGCGCAGGATCCGCGCGAGCAATTGAATGTCACTGCGCACCAGCGCCGAACAACCAATGAAATGCAGTTGCAGGCCTTCGCTGCGCGCCACCTGGGTGTATTCGGCGGCGAGGTTTTCCAGCAGCTCGCTCAAAGCGAACGGCGCGATATCGGCCTTGATCACACCGGCATCAAGCTTGGAAATATCCACCAGCGTGCCCAGCAGGGTCTCCACGTCTTCCAGGGAATTACTGACATTGCGCACCAGAATCTCGTTGGACATCGGCTCGCGCCGCTCCAGCAAGGCGCTGGTAAACAGTCGCGCGGCGTTCAGCGGTTGCAACAGATCGTGACTGACGGCGGCAAGGAACTTGGTCTTCGACAGGTTGGCCTGCTCCGCTTCCAGCTTGGCCTCCAGCAGGCGCGACTCGACCCGGCGACGCTCATCGATTTCCCGCAGCAACTGGTGGTTGAGGTCGGTCAATTCTGCCGTGCGTTCGCGAACCCGCAATTCAAGATTCTGATAAGCCTGATGCAAGGCCTCGGCAGTGCGCCGTCGTTCGGTGATGTCGCGGATCAACACGAAGATCCCCACCACCTCGCCACTGGCCAGGCGGTTGGGCACGTAGGAGCGCAACATGTAGCGCTCCTGATTGTTGACGTTGGTCTCGGCGAATTCGAACGTCACGCTCTCCCCGGCCAGCGCCCGGGCCACATAGGACTCCAGGCGCTGGTAATGCTGTTCGCTGTGTACTTCGCGCAGGCTCTGGCCGAGCATCACCCCGCGCGGCCAGCAATACCATTCTTCATAGACCTTGTTGGTGAACTCGTAGACCAGATCGGCATTGAGGTAGGCGATCAGCGCCGGCACGTGGTCGGTGATCAGGCGGATCCAGCGTTCGCTTTCGCTCAGGGCCTCGGCGTGCTGGTAGCGCTCGGTGATGTCGGTGAAGGTATTGACGAAACCGCCGGTGGGCAGCGGATGCGTACGGATTTCCAGGACCCGGCCATCGTGCAGGCGCTGCTCGCACTCCTGCACCGGCCGCCCGTTGAAGCCACGACTGGCCGGGGTCAGCAGGGTCAATTCGCTGTCGGCGATCACCTCGGCAAACGGCCGATGCGCGGCCACCGGGGCCAGACCGCTGAGTTCGAGAAACCGGCGGTTCCACAATTCAAGAATGCCCTCGGCATTGACCATCGCCACACCCTGGGACAGGTTGTCGACCGCCCGCTGCAACAGGTGCGACTTTTGCGCCAGTGCCTGTTCGCGGCGCACGGTTTCGCTGAGTTTGACGTCGGTGATGTCGGTGAACAGAATCACCCGTCCGCCTTCCTGGGTCGGCCGTTCGCTGACCTGCAGCCAGCGTCCGTCCTGCAATCGGTACAGCAGGTTTTCCTCGGCATGCCCGCGAGGCTCCTCGGTAAACATTCCATTGTTGAGCATCAGCCGCTTGACCTCGGCAAGACGCATGCCGGCGTGGATTCGCGCCCGGCTGTTACTCCAGAACGCCTTGAACCGGCTGTTGAACAGGACGATGCGCTGTTCGGCGTCGAACAGCACGAAGGCATCGGAAATGCTCTCGATGGCATCGATCAGGTGTTGATGGGCGGTTTCGGCGCGCAGCCGGGCTTCGCTGAGCAAATGGTTGCCGGCCTTGAGTTCGGCCATGGCCTGGTTCAGCGCGTCGGTACGTTCGCGCACCTGCTCGGCCAGCACCACCGAATGCTGGAAGGCTGCGTAGGGATCATTGCCGCGAGTGATGCCCGACTCGATCCGCTCGATCAGCGCCGCGTTGATCCGTTGCAGCTTCCGGTTGTCGTGCTGCAGGGCGTCGATCTGCGCCCGCAGCTCAGTGTTTTCCGAGAGACCGGCCCCTTGCAATGGCAACGCCGGTGAAGGTCTGGTTGATGTGCATGCCATTGAACTGTTCTCCGTAGGAGTTGAACCCCATCACCCGCTGCTCGCGCAAAAACGCGCCGATCTGTTCCAGGCTGCCGTGGTCTTCCAGTTCCAGGCGCCGCAAGAAGCAGTCGCAGCCGATGGTCAGCAACAAATCGCCAAGCTGCTCCTGCAAACCGTCGAACAGGCTTTGCAGGTTCGGCAGCAGCGGCCCCGGGGTCATGGCGGTAAGAACGATGCCGTTCTCCACCGCGCAGTAAAAACTCAGGCTCAGGTCCGGGTGAACCTGCTGGATGGCGCGCACGTAGTACTGCTCGTTGACTCGCACGGCCAAGGGGTGCGCGGCGAAGATCCGGTGGTCGAGTTCGGCCACCGGCACGCCAATGTGCCGGGCATACTCGGCGGCGGCCGGCTCGGCATTGAGTTCGAAGACCCGCCGCGAAGCGCTATCGGCACCGGTGACCACCAGCTTCTCGGCCTGGGGCAGCATGTGGTGGGTGGTGAACACTTCGAAGTCCAGCCAGGTGTTGACCAGTACCACCACCGCCGCGCCGCTGTGGAATTCGCCGTCGAAATACACATGGGTATGGGTCAGGTAGTTGTCGTCACCGGCCGAGCCACCAAAATGCGGAATGGCGCCCAGTGCCGCGCTCAGGGCAGCGAGCACCATTTCTTCGCGGCTGGACAGGCCATCGAGCAGGGTCAGGGCGAAGCTGTTGCCCTTGATCGGCGCCAGCGTGTTGCTGCGACAGCCGCCGACCAGGCGCTCGACCATCTGCTGGGCGTCGATCAGGCTGAAGTGCTCCATTTCATCGATCAGTTCCAGGGCGATGGAAAAGTGCCGATGGTCGAAGCCGATCGCCGTGACGCAATTGCGCCCGTAGCCCAGCGGCGTGATTTCCCCGGCGCTGGTGCAACCGGCCAGGCGAATGCCACCGAAGCTCTGCTGCAAAGCCTGGCCCAGCGCCGGCAGGTCGTATTCGGCGGAACAGAAGAACAGCACGAAGCCGAGATTGGGATGCAGCAACTGCCGCGCCAGCTCCTGCGCCGCCTGCTGCGGATCGGTGGCCAGAGACATGGCGCTGACGACACCTTCGCTATGGACCTGCTGCATCATCGCCCCCCCCGCAGGTGCGTGTGTATGAGGCACGAGTGTACGAAGGCCGCGGGTCGGGACGAATGCTACTTGGGTAGTGGGTGGGCGGTTCGATGGGATTAGTACCGGACCAGACTTCCAGGCTGCCGAAGATCCAATGTGGGAGCGGGCTTGCTCGCGAAGGCGGCGTGTCAGA
>NZ_JBSVXG010000085.1:0-24920 GCF_054070595.1 Pseudomonas sp. SDO55104_S430
CAAAACCTGTGTCCCGGATCTATCTGACAGACCGTGTTCTCCGGGTTTACGACTGCTTCGCAGCCGGACGCAGGCTTCGCCAGCTGCTACATGGATCGCGTTTTGGCTTGATTGATCAGGGCTACCACCCAGGTCTCACATTTTCTTCTTTTCGGAATCGGCATCGTGTTTGGACTGACGAAGACGTTCGGCGCGCTGTATCTGGCCAGCCTGATGATGCAGCTGGGATCGATGCTGCTGATGACCTTTCTGGCCTTGCGCCTGAATGTTCTGGGCGCATCGGAAACGGCGGGCGGCGCGTTGATGGCCGCCAATGCCCTGGGCATGGTGGTGGGCGGTTGGGTCGGTCGCAGCCTGATCGCGCAGGTGGGGCACATCCGCACCTATTCGGCCTGTGCCGGGATCATTGCGGCCGCGGTGTTGGCCCATGAATTCAGCACTGCGCTGCCGTTCTGGCTGGTGCTGCGCGGGTTGGTAGGGCTGGCGATGATGTGCCAGTTGATGGTGCTGGAAAGCTGGCTCAACGATCAGGCTAAAGCTGATCAGCGTGGCAGTGTCCTGGCGCTGTACATGGTCGCCAGTTACGTAGGAATGATGCTCGGCAATCTGGCTTTGAGCCTGGATGAAGGCTTGGGTATTCGAGCTTTGCTCGGGGTGGCGATGGTGTTCGCTTTGGGTTCGGTGCCAGTGGCGCTGACCCGCAGCATGCACCCGACGGCAGTGCCGGCGGCGTCGATTGATCTGCGCCTGTTCCTGCGCCGGATTCCCCAGTCGCTGGTGACCATTCTGATGTCGGGCATGCTCAATGGCGCGTTCTACGGGCTGGCCGCGATCTATGCGAGCAAGCAGGGACTGCCGACGGCGCAAGTCGGTCAGTTCATGGCCTTGTCCATCGGGGCCGGGCTGTTGGCGCAATTGCCGCTGGGCTGGCTGTCGGATCGCTTGCCCCGCGCCAGCCTGATTCGCGCGGTGGCGGTGTTGTTGATCATCATCAGTCTGCCCTTGGCGTTCAATCAGAGCCCCTCGTTCGTCACCTTGCTGCTGTTCGGCGCCGGCGTGGGCTTTCTGCAGTTTTGCCTGTATCCGTTGGGCGTGGCGTTGGCCAACGACAACATGGAACCAGCATTGCGCGTATCGCTCTCGGGCATGCTGCTGATCACGTTCGGCGTCGGAGCCTGCTTCGGACCGCTGATTGCGGGTGCGCTGATGGAGCATCTGGGGACGTCGAGTTTTTACTTCTTCTACGCCGGCAGTGCGTTGCTGCTCGCGCTGTTTGTGGGGCAGGCAAAAGTCACCGGCAAGCACCTGCAAAAGGACGCGCCATTGCAGCATCCGGTGACGCCCAACGGAATTGCCAGCTCTAACCTGGTGGCGGTGTGTGAGGTCGTGGCGCAGGGCAAGGATCAGCGTTGAACGAACGGATTCATTGATGCGTTTTTCTCATGAGTCGGTGACGAAATATGGTTTGAAGGAGACTCTGGATTCAATCATCTTGGCCATGCTGCCAAAACCGAGTTAGACCGGAAATAACTGCAGTCAAATACCTGCATACAGTAATTACGCCCTTAAACAAAAACAAAAGGGGAAAACAATGCGTGCTCAATCCGGCATGTTGAAAGGCCTTAATCCGACTGTGACTGTGGCTTCCATCGTGGGAGTTATCATATTCGTATTATTTTGTGCATTTAAAGACCAACAGGCAGTCAAGGCGTTCGAAGCGGCTTCTGCGTTTATTCTGCATAACTTCAAATGGTATTACCTGGCACTGATCAGTGGTGTGCTGGGTCTGCTGCTGTACATCTCCGTCAGCCGTTTCGGCAACCTCAAACTGGGCGGTGAACATGACCGGCCCGAGTTCAGTTTCGCGTCCTGGATCGCCATGCTGTTCAGCGCCGGCATGGGCATCGGCCTGATCTTCTGGTCGGTGGCCGAACCCATGCTGCATTACGCCGACAACCCGTTCTCCAAGGGCTTGACCGACGAATCGGCAACCATGGCGATGCGCATCACCCTGTTCCACTGGGGCCTGCACCCTTGGGCGATCTTCTCCATGATCGGCCTGAGCCTCGCTTACTTCGCTTATCGCAAAGGCTTGCCGCTGGCGCTGCGTTCGCTGCTGTACCCGCTGATTGGCGATCGCATTTACGGCTGGATCGGGCATGTGGTCGACATTATGGGTGTGATTATTACCGCCTTTGGTGTTTCCCAGTCTTTGGGTTTGGGCGTGGTTCAAATCAATACCGGTTTGCATAATGTTTTTGGTGTGCCGGTCAGTGTTGCGTTGCAGTTGTCCATTATTCTGTTTGTCAGTGTTGTGGCCTGTATTTCGCTGGTTGCCGGTTTGTCCAAAGGCATGAAGCGTATATCCACGCTTAATATGTATTTGTCGTTCATCTTGATGTTTGCGGTACTTGCACTTGGGCCGACCCGTTACATTCTTAACTTGATGTTTGAGTCGACCGGGGACTATGTACAGAACATCGTGGGTTTGAGTTTCTGGATGGATGCTCAGAAGGACACCGAGTGGCAGAACTGGTGGACGGCGTTCTACTGGCCTTGGTGGATGACCTGGGGTCCGTTCGTGGGGCTGTTCATTGCGCGTATTTCCAAGGGCCGGACCATTCGTGAGCTGGTGATCGGTGCGCTGGTGGTGCCGACCATGGTGACCATTCTGTGGATGTCGGTGTTCGGTGGTGCGGCGTTGAAGAACGAGCAGCAGGATCGCCAGGCGTATCAGGCGACCGTTGCGGCGCAGACGCTGGTTCAGGAGCAGCCGAAGTTCGAAGGTGGCACCGTGTTGCTGGCTACCAAGAAAGAGACTACGGCGGCGATGTTCACGCTGTTGCAGAAGCTGGATGGCCAGACCATTGGTGCGGCGTTGTCGATCCTGGTGTGTGTGTTGCTCGGGGTGCATTTTGTGACCACGGCGGATGCGGGGACCCAGGTGTTGTGCACGCTGTGTGCGCTGGGCAGCACCAATCCGCCGAACTGGATCAGATTGTTGTGGTGCATTCTGGAAGGGGCGATTGCGGCGGGGTTGTTGCTGGCCGGTGGGTTGAAGGCGATTCAGATGGCGAGTATTGCGGCGGGGTTGCCGATTGCCATGCTGTTGCTGGTGATGTCGTATACGTTGATTCACAGCTTGCGCAGGGAGATGCCTGCGTTGCCGGCTTGGACGCCTTCGATGGAGGTTGAGCCTGAGGTTGTTGTTGATCGTCGTGAGGTTGATGCTGCTCGGGCTTATTGATCGAGTGCATATCCGTTTTTGGGGTGATGGCGGCTATTGGTTCCGCCCTTACGGCGGGTTACTTGGAGGAGCGCCAAGTAACCAAGCGCTTTTATCCCCTGACGTACGGCCCTTCGCTTAGGCTCAGGGTTCCCTCGCTCCGGTCCTGCTCCGTGGGCCCGCCGCCATCGGCCATCCATGGCCGGGGGCGGCTAACCCGGCATCCATGCCGGGTTGCCCACTGCGCAGAACCTCCACTCGGCCTTCCGACGGGGCACCTCAAAAGCGAGGCGGCCTACCGGCCGGCCTGGCTGGGGTTGGTCCGTGTAGGAGCCGAGCTTGCTCGCGATGCATGCCAGGGCGCCGCGGGGCATCAGGTAGCCCGCGTCATCGTTGGCCACCATCGCGAACATGTTCGCTCCTACAGTGGTTTGGTGTGGATCACAGATCTGGTGTTCTCCACAGAACCTGTGGGAGCTGGCTTGCCAGCGATGGCGGCCTGGCAGCCGACCTGATTTCCCGGATGTACCCAAAACCAAATGTGGGAGCGAGCCTGCTCGCGATAAATGTCCAGACACCGCAGGGTTTCAGGCAGCCCGCGTCATCGTTATCGACCATCGCGAGCAGGCTCGCTCCCACAGAGGTAACAGGCTCTTCTGTAGGAGCCGAGCTTGCTCGCGATGAACGAGAAAACACCGCGGGGCATCAGACAGCCAGCGTCATCGTTGACGACCATCGCGAGCAAGCTCGCTCCTACAGGTGCACGCGATATTCGCCCCCTCGTGAGGCCGAGTGGAGGTTCTGCGGAGTGGGCAACCCGGCATGGATGCCGGGTTAGCCGCCCCCGGCCATGGATGGCCGATGGCGGCGGGCCCACGGAGCAGGACCGGAAGGAGGGCATACCGAGCCACAGCGAGGCACCGTACGTCAGGGGCACGAGCGCTTTGGTTACTTGGCGCTTTTCGAAAGTGACCCGCTGTAAGAGCGGAACCAATAGCGGCCGTTACCAAAAAAACGGATATTCACCCCAACCAAAAACGTCCCACATTCCCACGCTTTTTGACAACAGTGAATGTCCCACACCCATCTGTTTCGCCCACCCCCAAACCCCTAGCATCGTCTCCAACAACCCAACCCAACGAGACGATACCACCATGAACATCTCAAAACTCGCAATCATCTTCGCCCTCGGTTGCCTCGGCACCCAAGCCTTCGCCGAAGAAAACAAATCCCCGGTCGAGACCTACAGCTATGGAGCAAACCTGGACATAAAAAAAGTCATCACCATCACCGACATCCCCAACAACATCTGCGGACCGGTGCCAGCGCAAATGACCTACGAAGACTCCAGCGGTCAACGCCACGTGATGCAATACCAGGTCATGGGCAACGGCTGTTCCAACGGTTGATCCGCGTGCGGAAGATGGAGGGTCGACACTCCATTCGGGCGCTGCGACTCACTTGAGCAACACCTTCTTTTTTGACGCACAGGCAATTTTTTCATCGGCAGCCAACAACCCGGGCACATAGTCCTTCAGGAACTCCACCCAGGTTTTTATTTTTGCATCGACGAACTTTCGCGAAGGGTAGATGGCGAACAGGCTCAACTCTTCGAATTGATAGTGCGGCAGTACCCGCACCAGGGCGCCGGACTTCAACCCCGCAACCGCAGACGCCACCGGCTGAATACCGATTCCCATGCCATGGATGAGCGCGATAGTCATGGCGTCGGCAGTGTTGATCTGAAAGGGCGACACCGGAACGCTGATCGTCTCCGCGCCTTGTGGCCCGTCGAATACCCAATGCTCCACCGGCATCGGCGTGTTCACCATTCTCAGGCAGTCGTGCTCGCGCAATGAAGCCGGCGTCTTGGGCATTCCGCGTTTTTCCAGATACTTGGGCGAAGCGCACAGAATGCTGTAGGTGGTGCCCAGCCGCTGGGCAACAAACCCGGAATCGGGCAGGTCCCGGGCCAGCACGATCGACATGTCGAAACCTTCCTCCAGCAGATCGGGCAGCCGATTGGTCAGTGTCAGGTCAAACTGCACCGAAGGATGAGTCTCGCGGTATTTGGCGATGGCATCGATCACGTAATGATTGCCGATGGCCGACATCGAATGAATCTTCAGCCGCCCCACGGGGGTGATCTGCGCGGTTCCCGCTTCTTCCTCCGCCTCACGCAACTCTTCCAGAATCCTTTCGCAGCGCAGCAGATACCGCGTGCCGGCTTCGGTCAGGGCCAGGCGTCGGGTGGTGCGGTTGATCAGGCGCGTGCGCAGCCGGGTTTCCAGGCTCGAAACGGCCTTGGAGACGTTGGTCGTGGTGGTGTCCAGCATATTGGCCGCCGCCGTGAAGCTGCCGCTCTGGGCCACCGCCACGAAAAATCGCATGGTCTGGAACACATCCATGGTTTTCACCTCTTGAAGGACGCCGCAGATTATAGGATTTGGCGCGAACAATGATTCGCGAGGGCAAAAAAAGAGCGGCTGTTTCAAGAGCCGCTCCTAGGACAGGCATCAGTATGTGGGTGAAAGCAACAGGTGAACACCGTTGTCCACCGCCGAGTTGAAGCGTATCCGCGTGGTGATGTCCTGGCGGATCTCATGCATTGCCCGGTGGGGCAGGGTCGAGATGTCGATGTTCTGCTGGATATGGCTCAGGGACGTGGAGGTCGTAAGGAACGCCGTACCACGCTGCACCGCCCAGGCCAACGCCACCTGCGCCGGAGTCTTCTGCAGACGCCGGGCCATTTGATTCAGCACCAGGTTTTTCGCGATTTTCGGCTCAAGCCCATGGCCCAGTGGCGCATAGGCCTGAAACACGATGCCGTGTTGCTGGCAGAACTCCAGCAGCTCCCATTGCGGCAGATAAGGGTGGGCTTCCACCTGCACCACGGCGGGCTTGATCCGCGCCACAGCGAGCACTTCCTGCAAGGCCGGCAGGGTGATGTTGGACAGGCCGATGGACTTGCAGCGGCCTTTGTCCACTAGGCGCTCCATGGCCCGCCAGGTGTCAATCAGGGTCACGCCCGAGTCGTAGAGGACATGGCCAAAGGCGTCCATGGGGTACTGGTCGTCACCGGCCCGAAAGGCAAACGGCGTCTGGACCAGGTAGCAATCGAGGTAGTCGACCTGAAGCCGTTCGAGGCTGGCCTCGAAGGCCGGCAATACCCGCTGCGGATGATGATTGTTGTTCCACAGTTTGCCGATGATGAACAGCTCCTCGCGCCGCGCCTTTCCGGTTTCCAGGAAGGCCTTCAAAGCTTCGCCCACCTGGGCTTCATTGCCAAAACGCTCGGCACAGTCGAGCAGGCGAAACCCGCTTTGCAGCGCGTGGGTCACGGCCTCGGTGGTGATCCCGCGATCTTCGAACAGGGTGCCGAAACCCACGGCGGGCAAGGTGCCTGAGCCGTTGTTCAGGGCGTATCGGGTGATGGGCAGTTCATCAAAAAACGGTTCGTAGGACATATGTACTCCGGTTTTGCCGACCGCCATCGCCAATGCGACGGTGGCCTCTGTGGAATGAATTACTGATACGAGGGATGAGCCGTCTCGCGACTGGCAACCTTCTGGTCGAACACGCCGACGGCATTGCCGCCCAGCGCCACGTACAGCTGCACGGTGTCGAGGTACTGCGCGGTCTTGGCGCGGATGTGTCCGAGCAACGCCTGCTCGTAAGCCCGTTCCGCTTCGAGCACCTGAAGGATGCTGTTCTCGCCCTGGGCGTAAGCCTGCTGGTTCAGGTGAAAGCTGGTTTCGGCGGAGTGCAACGCGTCGTCCTGGGCGCGGAATTCCTCGGCGTCATGGTTGATGGCTTGCAGCGTGTCGGCGACCTGGCCAAACGAGCTGATCACGGTCTGCTGATAGCCGGCCAGGGTCGCGTTGTAGCCCTCGACCGCGGCCTGGCGCTCAGCCTTGAGCGTGCCGCCGTTGAAGATCGGCGCGGTGATCCCGGCGGCGAAACCCCAGAGCGCCGCGCCGCCATTGCCGGAAGCGGCCTGGAGCAGGGAGGCCGACAGCGTCACCTTCGGATAAAGGTTGGCGGTCGCCACGCCCACGGCGGCGCTGGCGATATGCAGTTGGGCCTCGGCCTGCTGGATGTCCGGCCGGTTGCGCGCCATCTCCGACGGCAGGCTGACCGGCAAATTGCCTGGCAGGGTGAACTCGGCCAGATCGAACTGCGGCGCGATCCAGTCCGCCGGGCCTTTGCCGGTCAGGATCGACAGCGCATGGGTGGCGGCATCACGCTGCTGGGCCAGCGGCGGCAACAGAGTGCGGTCCTGGGCCAGACGGGTTTCGGCCAGCGAAACATCGATCTGGGTGGTGGCGCCATTGAGATGTGCCGCGCGCACCAGTTCGAGGTTTTTCGTGTCGTTGGCCAGCAGCTTTTCCACGGCCTTGATCTGCTCGTTGGCGGAAGCCACCAACAACGCCTGACTGGCGACGTCAGCGGTCAGGGTCAAATACGCGGCGTCGTAGCGACGTTTCTGCAGATCAGTGAACGCCTGCTGTCCCTCGACTTCACGCTTGATGCCACCGAAAACATCCAGATCGAAACCGACCCGAGGCCCGATGGCATAGAAGTTGGAGATCGAAGGGTCTTTGGCGTTGTGCACCCGCTGACGACCGGCGGTGGCGCCGAAGTCAACCTGCGGATACAGCGCACCTTCGGCGGCGGCCACGGAGGCGGCGGCCTGGCGAATGGTTGCGTCGGCGGCCACCAGTTCCAGGTTGCCGTCGATGGCCCGGCGCATCACCTGATCGAGCTTGGGCGAGCGCAGGGCCGACCACCATTGTCCGGTGATCTGCTTGCCGTACTGGATGTTCTGCCCCAGCTGTTGCTCCGCCTGTTGATCAAAGTGCTGCGAAGCGCTGTCGGCCGGGGCCTTGAAGTCGGGGCCGACAGTACAGGCCGAGAGGAAAACGATTACCGACAGTGCACTGAGTTTTGCCGGGATTCGCGTTTGGAACGAATGACTGGATTTCATTTGGCACACTCCACTAACTAGTTGGTCGCAGCGGGTTTGCGAAGAAAAATCACCAGCGGGCTCACGACGAGCATCGCCACCATCAAAATCTTGAACTGATCGATCACGGCGATGAACGCAGCCTGGTGGGTCACCAGATGGTTGATCCCCTCCAGGGCCGGCAACGACATCGACGCGCCATGCGATGCGGCGCTGTAGGGCGTGATGTTGGCGCCCAATGCCTGGTGCATCGCCTGGGTGTTGTTGAAGAAGTAGATCTGCACGATGGCCACGCCCAGGGTGCTGCCGTAGGAACGCAGCAGGTTGAACAGGCCGGTGCCTTCCGGGCGCAGTTTCGGGTCCAGGGTGCTGAACGCCACCTTGGCCAGCGACGCCATCGACATGCCGATGCCGATGCCCTGAAGAGCGCCGGCAATCGCCACTGGCGGCCAGTCCATCAGGGGCGAATAGGCGAGCATCAGCCAATTGGCGTAGATCACCAGGGCAACCCCTGCCGCTACGAAGAACCGTCGGTCGAAACGCTCGGGAAGACGCCCGGTCAACAGAAACGCCATGACCAGCCCGGCACCGCGCGGCAGGGTCAGGGCGCCCGTGGTGTCAGGCGGGTAACCGAGGATTTCGTCGAGCATCGGCGAGGTCAGGGCCATGGTCGACAGCAACACGAAACCGATGGCGAAGAAGATGATCGTCGACAGCACGAAGTTGCGATCGCCCAGCAGGCTCTTGTTGAAGAAATGCACCTTGCGGGTCAGCACGTGGACGAAGAACCAGTACGCGCCCAATGCACAGGCGATTGCCTCGATCCAGATTTCCGGCGAGTCGAACCAGTCCATGCGTTCGCCACGGTCGAGCAGCATCTGCAGGCTGATCATCGCCAGGGTGAAGCTGCCGAAGCCTGTGAAGTCGAAGGTCGGCGCCTTCTCGGCTTTTTTCTCGGCGAGCAACAGGGCGATCACCATGAAGATGTACGCCGACAGCGGCAGGCTGATGTAGAAGATCGGCCGCCAGTCGAAATGCTCGGCGATCCAGCCGCCGATGCTCGGACCGGTGGCGATGCCCAGCAGCACGATGGCGGTCCAGGTCGCGCCGAACTTCATGCGCTTCTCCGGTGCCAGGGTTTCCAGGGCGATCGCCATCGACAGCGGCGCCAAGACACCGCTAGACAGACCCTGGATGATCCGCGCGCCGATGAATTCCAGCGGCGTGTCGGATACTGTCGTGAGCAGCGTACCCAGTGCGAAGACGATCAAGGCGGTCTGGTACACCCGCTTCACGCCAAAGCGGCCCGCGAGCCACTGGGCAATCGGCATGGTGATCGCGCTGGCGGCCAGGTAGGCGGTGAAAATCCAGCCCGCCTGATCGTCGGTCATCGACAGGCTGCCCTGAATCAACCGGAGCACCGCGTTCGGAAGCGGCAGGTTCGCCGACTGCATGTAAGTCGTGAGCAACACGGCGAACCTGAGCGAACCGGCGGCGCGGCTGCCCGCGCTCCCACTCGCATTGGCGTTCATCAGAAGTTACCTGCGGTCAGCAACGACTTGAGCGGGCTCCACCACGGCGTGCGGTGGCCGGTGTCGACTTTCACGGTGGCGCTGGTGCCCGAGAACAGCGGCAGGGCAGGGTCGATTTCATCCAGTTCGAGGCGAACCGGAACCCGCTGAACCACCTTCACCCAGTTGCCGGTGGCGTTTTCCGGCGGCAGCAGGGAGAAGTCCGAACCGGCGCCGGGGCTCATGCTGGTGACGTGGGCCTTGAACACGCGATCCGGGTAGGTGTCGATGCTGATGGTCGCTTCCTGGCCCGGGCGCATGTGGGTGACCTGGGTTTCGCGGAAGTTGGCCTCGACCCAGATCTCGTGATCGGAAATCAGCGCAAAGGCTGCCGCGCCGTTGTTCAGGTAGTTGCCCACCTGCAAGTCATCGACCTTGGCGACGATGCCGTCAGCCGGTGCATAAACGGTGGCGTAGGACATATACAGCTGCGCTTCATCGAGCTGCGCCTTGGCTTCGCGCACCGTCGGGTGGTTGTCTGCGTCGATGTTCGGGTTGCCATTGAGGGCGACCACGGTGCTGGCGATCTGTTGTTCGATCGAGTTGATGCGCTGGCGGGAAATCTTCAGATCGGTTTCGGAGCGCTCATAAATGGACTTGGACACGAACTCGGTCGCGACCAGGGCTTTCTTGCGGGCGAATTCCTTTTGATCGAAGTCGGCGGATTCCTTGGCCGATTGCAGATCCGCCTGTTGCTGGCGATAGCTGGCCTTCAGACCGTCGATGCGCAGCCGCGCCACATTGAGCTGGGCCTGGGCGCGGTCAATGGCGATCTGCAGGGGCTTGGGGTCGATGCGAAACAGCACCTGGCCCTTGTGCACCTGCTGGTTGTCCTCGACGGCGATTTCCACCACCTGTCCGGAAATTCGCGCATTGATCGAAGCCTTGGCCACCCGGGCGTAAGCGTTGTCGGTGGTGACGAAGGGTTCGCCGGCGACGTATTTACCGTAGCCGATGACGGCGGCCAGGGCCGGCACGCCGAACATCAGCCAGGGGCGCAGTTTTTCCTTGAACGGTTTCTTGATCCGCTGCGGCTGCTCGAAGTTCTGCGAAGCGGGGATGTCGAACTGTTGGGTCATGATCGATACACCTCAAAACGAATAATTGCTGTGAGAAAGCAAACCCGTGCGCGGTGGGGAGGGTTGCTCCGCCGCACTCGTTTCGTCGCCGCTATAGCCGTTTTGAGCTGCGCTTCAACAAACGTTCAATTGAAGGAACTTCTGGTTCCTTAATTTTGTGCGATGGTGTAAGAATATCCCTGCATTCACCCTTCCACAAGGATTTTGTACGACATGGCACAAAATAAAACTTCCGAAGGCAAAGGCCGTGGCCGGCCCCGCGCCTACGACCCCGAGACAGCGCTGCAGCAAGCGCTTGGTGTGTTCTGGAATACCGGTTATTCCGGGGCATCCCTGGACAGCATCGCCCACGCCGCCGGCATGAACCGGCCGAGCCTGTATGCAGCGTTCGGCGATAAACACGCGCTGTACCTCAAGGCGCTGGAGCAGTACTGGGCAGTCGCCCACGCCGACATGCACCAGGCGCTGGCGGACGACGAGCTGTCGTTGCGTGAGGCACTGACGCGCTTTTATGAAGGGCAGCTGTCGATCTATTACTCCGGCGAGGGTCAGGCCCGGGGCTGCTTCGCCATCGGCACCGCGACCACCGAAGCGGTGGAGGACCCGGAAATCCGCGAAGTGCTGTCCGACAGGCTCAGTCGTCTCGACGCCGATCTGGAAGTACGGCTGCGCAAGGCCGTCGAGTCCGGCGAATTGAAGGACGATGTGGATGTCGGCGCTCTGGCGGTTCTCGCTTCATCGTTGCTGCACAGCATTTCGATCCGCGCCCGGGCCGGCAAACCCCGTGAAGAACTGAGCGAGCTGGCGCGCAACGCGGTCAACCTGATCTGTGGCGGGTGAGGGCATGAACCCGGGGCTCGAGGACATTCTGAGCGAGGGGCTGGCGGTGGTGTTCTGCGGGATTAATCCCGGCCTGCTCGCCGCCGCCCAGGGCCATCATTTTGCCGGGCGCGGCAATCGCTTCTGGCGCACCTTGCATCTGGCCGGGTTTACGCCTGAGGAGGTGCGCCCGGAAAACGACCGGTCGATCCTGCAATATCAATGCGGTCTGACCGCCGTGGTCGAGCGACCGACGGCCCGGGCCGATCAATTGTCGAATCAGGAGTTTCTGGAATCGGCGGTACGTTTTGAAAGGAAGATCGCCCGCTATGCGCCGCGTTGCGTGGCGTTTCTGGGCAAGGCGGCGTATTCGGCGTTATCGGGGCAGCGGAAGGTGGCGTGGGGGCTGCAGCCCCGGACCTTCGGCAATGCGGCGGTGTGGATATTGCCCAACCCGAGCGGCCGGAATCTCGCGTTCAGCCAGGCTCAGCTCGTGGACGCCTATTGCGCGCTCAGGCAGGCGACGATCGGTGGCGATCAGTAATTCATGCCGTCGTCGATGGCGATGCCTTGGGCACGCATGTCCTTGATCAGCTCGCCTCGGGTGCCCGGCAGGTTGAGCATGGTCTCGGCGCGCAATGCGGCGACTTCATCGGCGGTGTAGGGTTGGTAGTGCTCGGGCACGCTCTTGCCCGCCATGCCGTCTTCGCGCATCAGCCAGTTGAGCAGGTCCGCCAGTTGCGCATTGTTCAGCGCCGACTGCGACATGCCTGGCACACGCACCAGGAATTCGCGGCCACCGGGGACTTTCAGGAAGTTGCCGACAAAGCCTTTCATGCGCGGCGTGTCGTTGGCGGCCGAACCCGTGCCGTCGCCCAGATGGCAACCGGCACATTGCAGCTGGTAATTCACGCCCACGCTGTAGCCGGCCTGGCTGATGGGCGTCTGCGGAGATTCGTTGCCCGGTGCGTGGCCTTGATTCGGGTTGGGAATGGCCCGGGCGTGAGCGAGCGGGGCGATGAAAAGGCAGGCCAGGCTGAGGATTAACAGATGACGCATGACAAACCCTTCTTGTTGTTATGCCCTGAACCTGTAGGAGCGAGCTTGCTCGCGATGGACGCCAGAACACCGCGGGGCGTCAGGATGCCAGCGTTATCGTTGACGACCATCGCGAGCAAGCTCGCTCCTACAGTTGTAAGAAGGCCGGCTACCGAGGTAACCGGCGGTGAATCGCTTAAACCGCCACACCCCGAATGATCGAAACGGTGCAGTGGTAGATGTGCGATTTGGCGGCCAGGCACCAGTTCACGTCGTTGTTGTTGAACGGGCGGTAGGCCGGTTCTTCACTGTCGTTGCGGGTACAGGCGCACTGGGCGCAGCTCTGCTTACCGCAGCAGTCGTTGTACGAAATGATGTAGTCCTTGCCGTCGGCCGGGTTGCGGCAGGTGCCGATCCAGGTCACTTGCGAGGCCTCGGTGCCCGGAGGGCAGGAGGTCACCGAACCACCGCAGCAGCTGCACAGAAAGCCGTCGATGGAGCAGTAGCGCCAGTAGTCGCAGCTGTTCGGATCACCTGGATCACCGGCTTTCGGATCGGTGGCCGCCAGGGCCTTGCTGGTACGGTCCAGCGGCAGCAGCAGGGGCAGGGCGGCACCGGCCACCATCAGCGAGCCCATGCGCGACAGCAGTTTGCGGCGCGAAGTAGTGTCGGCAACACGGCGCGAGGAGCGCTCGAACAACAGATCCAGCAGTTTCATGAAGGTCTCCCTGCCTTATCAGTGGCTATGGCCGTGGCTGTGGTCGTGGGCGTGGTCATGCTCGCGTGGCTGAGCATTCAGGTACTGCTGCAAAGTGGCGTGCTTGAGGTGTTCCACTTCGAACAGGCTGTCCAGGTGTTCGCGGGAGTTCACCAGGCCCTTGGCGCGCAGGGTGCCGGCCTTGTCGATCAGGGCGGCGTAAGGCAGCTTGCCGATCTGGTAGGTCATGCCCACTTCCGGACCAACCACATAGGTGGCGTCTTCGAGTTTGTGTTCACGGATCAGCGCTTGCTGGGCGTCCATGTCGCCATCGCTGACGAACACCACGTCCAGGCTGTTTGCCTGTTCCTTGGCGATGGATTTGATCGCCGGCAGCAGCGATTTGCAGATCGGGCAGGTCGGCGAGAGGAAGAACAGCAGTTGCGATTTCTCGCCGGCATAGCCGAAGTTCACCGGACGACCCTTGCGGTCCGAAGCGGTGATTTGCGGAGCCGGTTCGTTGACCGCCACGCCCTTGTCGACCATCAGCGCGCCGGCCGGTGCCAGGCGACCGTGCAATACGCCGATCTGACGAACCAGGCCCATGACGACGAACGCCACGGCCACCAGCAATACCCAGAGCAGAACGTTGGAAACTATCAAGCCTTCCATTTTGATTACCTACCAATCAATTTGAGCAGAAGAGGGGAGTTCGCCAGCAGGCCATCGGCCGCGGCGTAGATGAGCAGGGCGACGGCGGCGGAGGCCAGCGTCACGAAGCCATCGAACACAGTCATGTCGCGAAGCACCGGCGCCACGCTGGCCAGCAGCGCCACGGCCACCAGCACGCTGTTGCGCAGCAGCAGGACCGGGCGCAGCGGTTGCGCCTGGTCGGGACCTGCACAGCCGCAGTCGATGTCGCGACGACCGCGCCACAGGTTGATGCCGATGGCGGCGGCGTACAGCGCCAGCAGGCTCGCCGCGCTCAGCGCTGCCCAATGCCGGCTGACCGGCACCAGCAAAGCGAAGGCAATGGCCAGTTCCAGGAACGGCACCAGGCGTGCGACAGGGCGCACCAGTCCCTGAGGCAGCAGCTGATAATCAGCCAACTGACTGGCGAAGCGCGCCGGTGCCCGCACCTTGTGAGTCGCGGCACTGGCCAGCAGCACCGCGATGGCGATGGCGCTGGCAATGATGAAGATCGGATCTGATTGCATGGCCGAACCTCTTAGTAGCTCATGACCTGAGTCGCGGTTTTCGCGACCTTGGCCATGGCACCGGTGTGCTGGTTGGTCTTGAGGTCGAAAATCTGCAAGCCACCTTCGACGTCAGTACCCAGCAGCAATGGTTTGTCGTCGCCGGTGGCCTGCATGCTCCAGATCGGAGCCGGGGCTTCCAGGGTGGCGATTTTCTTGCCGGTCTTGAGGTCGAAGGCCCAGATCAACGGGCTTGGGTCTTCCCATTTCATTGCTTCGTGGGCGTCATGCATCAGCACGTACAGGCGATTGAGCTTCGGCGCGACCGCCATCAGCTGCCAGCCGCCCGGCGCCCAGCCGGCTTTCTTTTCCTCGTCGGTGGTCAGCGACCAGCTCGGCAGGATCTTCGGTGCATCGCCACTGAAATCCACGGCGCGGATGGTGCCGGTGGTCGTGGTGAAGTAGTAGGTGTCGCCGACGTTGACTGCGCGCTCCACCAGTTTCTCCGCGTTCGGATCAAAGAACGGCGTGCGGCTGCGCGCAGTCTCCTGGCCCTGATCGTTGAGGGTCACCACTTGCAGGCTGCCGTCGCCGCACAGCGAGGCGAAGCGGCGCTTGCCGATCGGGTAGTTGAGCACGCAGCCAGGGATCGCGATTTCGGTGGCGACGGCCTTGGTCTGGGTATCGACCACGGTCACCGAGGTCGACGGGGTGAAGTTGTAGATGTAGACGAAACGGTCATCGCTGCTGGTCTTCAAGCCGTAGCGCTGGGTCAGCGACTCGGCGCGCTTGTTCGGAATCAGCACTTCCCAGGCCGGCGACAGGGTCGAAGTGTCCCAGGCGGTCAGCACGTCGGTGCGGGTGCCACGGGTACCGCGGGAGTACCAGATGTCAGCGGCGTAAATGGTCTTCTTGTCATGGCTCAGGGCCGAAGGCGCGGCAAAACCGGTCGGCACCATGCCCAGCACGCGTTTCTGGTCAGGGTCGACCACGGTGACACGACCGGCGACGAAGCTTTCGAACTCCACATCCACGACAAACGCGCGGTGCGGCTCGGCCGGGAAAGCCAGGGTGGTCTGGCCGATACCAGTGTCTGCGGGCAAATCCGCACGGGCACTGTTCAAACCGAGTACAAGCAGGCTCAGGCCTAGCGCTGACTGTACGGAGATCCTGTTTGTTCGCATAAGGGGAACTTCCTGAATTGTTGGTAACGCGGATCGCGGGTGAGTGGGCAGATTTTGACGATTGAATAGTGCCTCGCCCGGCAATCGGGGGAATTGCGCTGCCTGCCAAGAGATTGTGTATGTGTGCCAGTGTCATGAAACTTGTGGTGGGGGGTGGTAAGGCGGGGATTTCGGAGGTGGCGGAGGCAGTGCCGTATATCTGGAAGATATACGGCGTGTAGACATTAGCTACACAAGCGTCGTAGAGTCGATGGCACTACCTTCGGGAGAATTCACGATTTCCAGCGTTTGAAACGTGTTTTGAAAATCAGGCCCGAGACGCTCCAGCATTCTTGGGGAGTCATAAAATGAAAAGTAATCGCATGGTTGATGCGTTAGCTCCTTAGCGGATCCATGCTAAAAATCTGCGCCCTCAGATGGGAAAAGAATCATGTCCGCTACAACCGAACGTCTTGAAAAGTCCAAACCCGTTCCAATCAACATGAGGACGGACGAAAAGAAACGCAGCCTGATCGATCTGGCCGCTGCCATGTCCGGTCGTGATCGAACCAGCTTCATTCTGGAAGCGGCTTGTCAGAAAGCAGAAGAAGTCATTCTGGAAAAACGTTTGTTCCTGCTCGACGACGATGCATTTGACGCATTTGAACAGGCCATTGAGGCGAATCCGCTCCGAGGTAACGAATGTCTTCACCAACTTCTCGAACGTCCAAAACGGTGGAGTTGAGTGCTCCGGAGAGACTCAACGACCGGCACCTCTTCGAAGGGTTCGACTCGGGCGAACCCTCCATCAATGAATACCTTCTGAAGCAGGCACGCAAGGCGCAAGCCGCCAAACACGCGGTTGACTACGTTTGTCGCCGCAAAGGAACACAGATCGTCGCGGCTTACTACACCTTGTCGAGCGGGTCCGTTGCACGCGCCAACGTCGTTCCGAAAAATCATCAACGCAACTCACCCAGCGTTCATCCGGTCACTCTGCTGGGCCGCATGGGAATAACGCTGGAAGCTCAGGGGCAAGGTTTTGCTATCGACTTGCTGCAAGACGCCATCGAGCGGGTCATTTCAGCATCTCAATCCATCGGGTCCAGCGCACTTATTGTTCATCCGCTCAATGAACGCCTCTCGAATTTCTACATCAAGTACGCAGGGTTCATACCTTGTCCGGGAATCACGCCCATCACATTGATGTTGCCGCTTCGGTAGCTCTGTATTGCGCACAGCATTTTTCCAGGGGCTGCACCTTCAACATCAATGTCGCCTGACACTCCGCCTTCGCGGGCAAGCCCGCTCCCACAGGTTCGTGGGTGTACGCAAATTCTGCGACCAACCAGGATCACTGTGGGAGCGGGCTTGCTCGCGAAGAGGCCGTTACATTCAGCGCAGATGTTGAATGTGCCGCCGCCATCGTGAGCAGGCTCGCTCCCACAATGGACAGCATTTCCTCTGTAGGAACTGTCGAGTGAAACGAGGCTGCGATCTTTTGCCTTAAGGCTCAGGCGACAGGGGCAAGGTAAAGCCGAACACCGCCCCGCAAGGCTCAAGATTCTGCGCCCAGATATCACCCCGATGCCGGCCGATGATGTTTTTGCACAGCGCCAACCCGATTCCGTTGCCGCTGACTTTGGACGAGAAGAAGCCGTCGAACAGTTTTTCCTGGGCTTGGGCCTGGATGCCGCGGCCGCGGTCTTCGATGCGGACCAGGGCCATGCCGTCGTCGGTGCTGGCGTGGATGCGCAGCACGCGGCGTTCGATGGGCAGGTCGGCCATTTCTTCGATGGCGTTGAAGGCCAGGTTGAGGATCACCTGACCGATCAGCACTTTCTCGCAACTCACCAGCAGCGGCCCGGGAGCGGTGATGACGTCCACCTTCACCAGGCTCGGGTCGGCGCGCAGGCTGATGAAGTAGCGGGTTTCGCGCAGCAGCTCGTTGAGGTCGATCAGCTCTTCGCTTTGCTCCAGCTTGACCACGTATTCGCGCACGCTCTTGATGATCACCGAGGCGTGCTCGATCTGCCGCACGGCGCTCTGCAAGCCCCAGGTGACACCCTCGTCGACACCACTCGCATTGCCCAGGCGAATCACCGCGCCCTCGATGAAATTGCGTGTCGCCGCAAGCGGCTGGCTCAGTTCGTGGGCAATCGCCACGGCCATCTCGCCCATGGCGTTATAACGCGCCAGGTACTCGAGCTTCTGCTCGCTCACCCGCCGCGCCTCTTCAGCCTGCACCTGCTCGGTGACGTCACGGAACAGCAGCAGATGCCCGTTCAGATCATCCTCGATTTCGATAGAACGGCAGGTCGCGTCATGCCAGCGCCACTCGCCGTCGCGCCGCTGCACCTTGTAATGCACGCTGAACGGTAAGTGCTCGGGTGTCTCGGTAGACAGCTGCTGCAACAGTCGCTGGCGCGAAGACTCGTCGCACCAGGCGAGGAAGTTCTTGCCGATCAGCGTGTGTTCTTCGCTATTGAGCAGGTTCGCGCCGGAGTCGCTGATAAACCGGATCTCACCCTCCGGCCCCAACACCGCCACGCCCTCGGCCAGATCCTGCATGAACGCCTTGAGCCGACTTTCGAAGCGCTTGAGGTCGCGTTTGACCTTGTCTTCCTTGGAAATGTCGCGGAACTGCACCATCAGTACATCGCGATCCTTGAGGTGCACCAGGGTCGCCACGGCCTCGGACAGAATCTCCACCCCTTGTTTGGAGCGATAGCACCACTCGATGGCGCGCTGCCCCGTGCGCGCCGCGCCCTCCAGCCAGCGCAAGCCCACCGAACGCCGGTACTTGGGGGCATCGCGGGTCATGTCCGGAGCCTTGAGCGGCGTCAGTTCCTCAAGGGTAAAGCCCAGCGCCGACAGGGCCGCGGCGTTGGCCCAGAGGATCTCCTTGCTGTGGGCATCGTGAAGAATGATGCACAGCGGCATGGCTTCGATCAGGGTGAAAAAGTCGTTCTGTTCAGGCAAGTACATCGCACAGCCCTTGGCGGCAGGGGTCGGGGACCGGTGGAACCGGAAGTATGGCTTTTTATACCGGCTCGCGCGAAGGGACGCGCTCAGAGGTAACCGGGGGCGGACTAGGGGTTTTCTTTAGGTGGGGGGCTGCACGCACCAATAGTTGCGTGCCGATGGCGTTTTTACACTGGGCTCCAATGCAGGGAGATCCACCCGACCCCTGTAGGAGCGAGCACGCTCGCGATGGTCGTCAACGATAACGCTGGCTGCCTGACACCCCGCGGTGCTCAGGCGTTCATCGCGAGCATGCTCGCTCCTACAGGGGTTCAGCGGTCGCCCCAACAACAATAAGCAAAACGGAGAAAGCCCATGCTGCGTTCAGCGGTCGCGCAACAAGACGCTCTGATCGGCGTTGACGACAATGGCGTCGACAGCCTCGCCTTCGCCCAGGTACTGGAAGAAGTGCGTCAGCGTCGCGACGAATTCGACAGCCGCTCCCATGTGCCACGGGACATGATCGAGCGCTTCAAGCAGGTGGGCATCTACCGTGCCGCCACGCCGAAATGCTATGGCGGCGACGCCCTGGCGCCGGCGCGTTTTCTGGAGATGATCGAACGCATTTCCGAAGCCGACGGTTCCGCCGGCTGGGTCGCCAGTTTCGGTAGCGCCGGTGTCTATCTCGCCGCCTTGCCGCCAGAAACCCTGGCCGAACTGTACGCTGACAGCCCTGACCTGGTGTTCGCCGGCGGCCTGTTCCCGCTGCAACCGGCCGAAGCGGTGGACGGCGGCTGGCAGGTCAACGGCACCTGGAAATTCGCCAGCGGCTGCAAGGGCGCCGACCTGCTCGGTGTCGGCATCGGCGCGGCGGGCGGCAAGCCTCGCACCGCGGTGTTTCGTCCAGAGCAGGTGGAAATCATCGAAAACTGGGACGTGGTCGGCCTCAAGGGCACCGGTAGTCACGACCTGCGCGTGACCAACAAGCACATCGACGAGCGCTGGACCTTCATCCGTGGCGGTGCCGCGACCATCGACGAACCGCTGTTCCGCTACCCGTCGATCGCCTACGCCGCGCAAGTGCTGGCTGTCGTGAACCTCGGTCTGGCCCGTGCAGCCCTCGACGAAATCAGCCGCATGGCCAACGGCGGTGGCATCACCGGTGCGCCGAAACTGTCGGACCGCGCTTACGTACGCATCGAAATCGCCAAGGCCGAGGCCAAACTCGCCGCCGCCCGCAGCTTCTTCTACAGCACCACCGAGCAGGTCTGGGAATCGATCCTGGCCGGCAACCCGGTCACCCCGGAGCAGACCAGCCAGCTGCGTCTGTCGGCAATTCACGTCTCCCAGGCCGGCGCCGCCGTGGTGCAGAGCGCCTACAGCCTGGCCGGCACCACTGCCATTTACCTGCGCCATCCGCTGCAACGCTACCTGCGCGACTCGATGGTGGTGACCCAGCACGCCTTCCTCAGCGAAGGCCTGTACGACGGCGCCGGCTCGGTGTTCCTCGGCGTGCAACCGTTCCCTGGCTACATCTGATCACCTTTCAAAGCCACTTATTCAAGGATTCACCTCATGACCCAAGCTACCCAGGAACCGTTGCGCGTCGTCTTCTGCATCGGCATCACCCAGAACTTCTTCGACCTGCCGACCGGCGAAGGCCTGAGCGTTTGGAAAGGCTTCAGCAAGATGATGGCCGACCTTGGTGCCATGCCCGGCATCAACGTGCTCGGCGCGATGGATGACGACCGCCTGATGGTCGGCCCATCCACTACCTCGCCATGGACCGTATACATCATGGCCGACGTCGACTGCCACCAGTCGGTGATCGACGCCTGCAACCTGTTCCGCACCACCCCGGTGAACGAGTACAGCCTGTGGCGCTACGCCAAGGTCGAAGCGCGCATCGGTCGTCCGCTGACCATCCCTGATGCGGCCAAGGTGTAAGCCATGAACGAGGCCTTGCTGCAGCGTCTGGCGACGCTCGAAGGAGAAAGCGCGGTGCGTCGCCTGATGGCGCGCTACATGGACCTGTGCGATGTGCCGAGGGCGCAGGCCCTGGTCAGCGAACTGGCCGAGCTGTTCTGCATCGACGCGATCTGGGAAGGCATCGGCACCCAGACCGCGCAGACCTTCGGTCAACACCGTGGGCGCGAGGCCGTGGCCGCGTTCGTCGGCGGCTACCTGCCGCCGTCGGATCACTTCCGGCTGAACCTGCATTACCTCACCAGCGAGTCGATTCGGGTCGACGGCCAGAGCGCGCAGGGGCAGTGGATCATGCAGCAGATTTCCACCTACGCCGATGGCCGCAGCGAGTTGTTCGGCACCCGCCTGAACATCGATTTCCGCTGCGTCGACGGCACCTGGCTGATCGCGCATTTCCGTACGCAACGCCTCTTCAATACGGAGCTGAACGCATGAGCACCTTCATCAGCGAATTCCTCCTCGGCGGCAGCGGCAAGCGCGTTGCCATCAAGGACTCCATCGACATCGCCGGCTACCCGACCCGTTCCGGCAGCCGCGCTTTCGCCGATGCTGCGGCGGCGACGAAAAACGCCGATGTCGTGGACGCGATTCTCGAAGCCGGATGGCAGATCGTCGGCAAGACCAACCTGCACGAGCTGGCGTTCGGCGTCACCGGCATCAACGACTGGACCGGCACCCCGATCAACCCGCAGGCCCCTGACCGGGTGCCGGGCGGTTCCTCCAGCGGTTCGGCCTCGGCCGTGGCCGCGGGCCTGGCGGACATCGCCATCGGCACCGACACTGGTGGTTCGGTGCGCGTACCGGCAGCCTGCTGCGGTATCGCCGGGCTCAAACCGACTTATGGCCGGGTCAGCCGCGTCGGTGCGCATCCACTGGAATCGAGCCTGGATTGCGTTGGACCGTTCGCCAGGACCATGGACGATCTGATCGCCACCATGCAGGTCATCTGCCCGGGCTTCAACGTCCAGGGCCTGCCAGGTGAAGGCGCCAAAGTCGGCTTCCTCGACGTGCCCTGCGACGCGCATTTGCAAGCCAGCCTCGGTGCCGCTGCCGACCGCGCCGGCTGGCGTCGCAGCCACCTGCAACTGAGCGAATTCGAAGCCGCGTTCGTTGCCGGGCTGACCGTCATCAATTTCGAAAACTGGGCCGCGTTCGGTCACCTGACCGGCAAGGGCCTGATCGGCGCCGACGTGGAAACCCGTCTGCTGGCGGCTGCCCGTACCACCCGTGAAGAACTCGCCGAAGCCGAAGCCGTGCGCCGCCGCTTCACCCATCAGGTAGACGCCGCGCTGGAAGACTTCGCCGTGCTGCTGTTGCCGACCCTGCCAACGCTGCCGCCGACCCTCAGCGAGGCCCGCGCCGGCAGCAAGGCGGTGGCCGGCATGACGCCGCTGGTGCGTCCGTTCAACTTGAGCGGCCATCCGGCGCTGACGGTGCCGGTGGAACTCGATTGCGGCGGGCTGAAAGTCGGCCTGCAGATCGTCGGTCGCAAAGGTCAGGACGAAGTGGTCTGCGCCTTCGGTGCGCAACTGCAACAGAGCATGGTCGGTTAGCCGCCGGCTCCATAACCCAATCATAAAAAGAAGCCATGAGGAGAACCGCATGAGCACTCATGAATACCGGCTGATCGCGACGTCGAAAAGCCCCGAAGAGCTGGTCCGGCACGACCGCGTCGACGTCTCGCTGTACAACGATCCGGCGCTGTTCGAAGCCGAGCTTGAAAAGATTTTCTACCGCACCTGGGTGTGGGTTGCCCACGAAAGCGAAGTGCGCAACAGCGGCGACTTCAAGACCGCCATGGTCGGCCGTCGTCCGGTGATCGTCGTGCGCGACAAGAAGAACAACATCAACGTTTTGGAAAACCGTTGCCGCCACCGTGGCGCCACCGTGTGCGAAAAGCACAAGGGCAACGCCACCGGTTTCACCTGCCCGTACCACAGCTGGTCCTACGGCCTGGACGGCAAGCTGCGCGCGCTGCCATACCCGGACGGTTATGAAGGCATCCTGGAAAAATCCGAACTGCCACTGACCAGCCTGCGCGTTGAAAGCTACGCCGGCATGATCTTCGCCAGCTACAACGACGAGATCGAACCGCTGGAAGACTTCCTCGGCGGCGCCAGGCACTGGATGGACCTGTTCATGAAGCAGGGCGCCGGCTACCCGATCAAGACCCAGGGCGAACACAAGTTCAGCTTCAAGGGCAACTGGAAGATCCAGCTGGAAAACACCACCGACGGTTACCACTTCCCGATCGTGCACAAGTCGTTCATGTCGTCGGTGGATGAAGAGACCTCGGAAATGCTCTCGTTCATGACCGACGAGCAGGCCGTGACCCACTCGCTGGGCAACGGCCACAGCGTGATGGTGATGGTGCCGGAGCACGTCGACCTGGATCACGACGACGGCACCGAGCAGTTGCAGGAACGCTTCGCCCACGTCACCGAAGAGCTGTCCAAAACCATGCCGCCGGAGCAGGTACGCCGCATCGTGCGCTCGCTGCACGGCGCCGGTTTCAACCTGAACCTGTTCCCCAACATCGCCATGTCGATGTCGTTCTTCCGCGTGCTGCGTCCGGTGTCGGTCACCGAAACCGAGATCCGTCACGTGGCCCTGGGCATGGACGGCGGCCCGGAAATCGCCAACCGCGAGCGCATGCGCATTCACGAACACTTCCAGGGCCCTTTCGGCTTCGGCAGCCCCGACGACGCCGAGGCCTGGGATCGCGTGCAGCGCGGCTCCTATGCCGGCGTCGACGCGCCGATTCTGGTCAACCGCGGCCTGAACCGCGAAATCACCGCTGAAAACGGCGACAAAGTCAGCCACGCCACCGACGAAGGCGGCATGCGCGGTGCCTACGACATGTGGAAAAGGATGATGAGCCAATGAGCAATCACGACACCCTGAACGGTTTTTCCGGCCCGCTGGCCCAGGCCATCGAATTCATCTGGCGCGAAGCCGAACTTCTGGACCACAAGAACTACGCCGAGTGGGCGACCTTGTGGAGCGAGAGCGGCAAGTACATCGTGCCGATCGACCCGGACACCGAAGACTTCGAGGCCACCCTCAACTACGCCTACGACGACGCGCGCATGCGTGACCTGCGTATCGAACGCCTGACCGCCGGTTACTCGCCGTCGGCGGTGGACGCGGCGAAAACCATTCGCACCGTCTCGCGTTTCCGCCTGGTGGAAGCAGCCGGCGACATCGTCGAAGTCAACTCGGCGCAGTTGCTGTACGCCTACAAGCGCGGCGTGCACACGCCGTTCGTGGCCGACCTGAACCACCGCATTCGCTTCACCGACGGCGTGCCGAGCCTGGAGCGAAAAGTGGTGCGCCTGATCAACTCCACCGACAGCCTGAGCGCGCTCGGCTTCCTTTTGTGAGGGCAACAACATGAGCCGAGTAGCCCTTGTAACAGGTGCCTCGCGCGGACTGGGCGAGTGCATCGCCCGCCGTCTGCATGCGGCGGGTTATCGCGTCGGCCTGTCCGACGTGCAGATCGAAGGCGTGCAACGCCTGGCGCTGGAGCTCGACAGCACCGGCGCCAGCGCCATGGCCATCGAGTTGGATGTGCGCAGCAAGGCGGATTTCCAGCGTGCCCGCGACCTGCTCACCGAGCGTTGGGGCGGCAGCGACATCCTGGTGAACAACGCCGGGGTGTCGAAAGTCGCGGCGCTGATGGACATCACGCCGGAAGAGTTCGATGAGTCGATGGCGATCAACCTGCGCGGCACGTTCGTGGCCTGCCAGGTGTTCGGCGCGCACTTTGCCGAGCGCGGCTTTGGCCGCATCGTCAACATCGCCTCCCTGGCCGGGCAGAACGGCGGCACCGCCACCGGCGCGCACTACGCGGCGGCCAAGGGTGGCGTGGCGACCCTGACCAAGGTCTTCGCCCGTGAACTGTCGCCACAAGGGGTGACGGTCAACAGCATCTCGCCGGGTCCGCAGGACTTGCCGGTGGTGCGCGAGTCCGTGGCGCCGGAGCGTCTGGAGCAAATCCTCAAGATGATCCCGACCGGCAGCCTGGGCGACCCGACGTACGTCGCCGACACCGTTCTGCTGCTGATCGCCGAAAACGCCGGCTCCGTCACGGGGGCGTGCTGGGACATCAATGGCGGGTTGTTCATGCGCTGAGTGCGGCCAACCCTTAAAAAATGCCCTTTGTGGGAGCGAGCCTGCTCGCGATGGTGTATCAGCTACATCGATGTCGACTGA
>NZ_JBSVXG010000086.1:0-24824 GCF_054070595.1 Pseudomonas sp. SDO55104_S430
CATTCAACATTGATGTCGACTGATACACCGCTTTCGCGAGCAAGCCCGCTCCCACATGGATGAAGCGAGGTCTGCTTACAGACCGTAGCTCATCAGACGCTCATACCGACGATCCAGCAGCGCCTTGTGATCGAGCTTCTTGAGCATCGCCAGTTGCGAGCTCAGTTCGGCACGGATCGAGGCTGCCGCAGTGGCCGGATCACGGTGCGCACCACCCAGAGGCTCGTTGATCACCTTGTCCACGATGCCCAGGCCTTTGAGGCGCTCGGCGGTGATGCCCATGGCTTCGGCGGCATCCGGTGCTTTTTCCGCGGTTTTCCACAGAATCGAGGCGCAACCTTCCGGCGAAATCACCGAGTAGGTCGAGTACTGCAGCATGTTCAACTGATCGCAGACACCGATCGCCAGTGCACCGCCGGAACCACCCTCACCAATAACGGTGGCGATGATCGGGGTTTTCAGGCGAGCCATGACGCGCAGGTTCCAGGCGATCGCTTCGCTCTGGTTGCGCTCTTCGGCGTCGATGCCCGGATAAGCGCCCGGGGTGTCGATGAAGGTCAGGATCGGCATCTTGAAGCGTTCGGCCATTTCCATCAGGCGGCAAGCCTTGCGGTAGCCTTCCGGACGCGGCATGCCGAAGTTGCGGCGAACCTTTTCGCGCACTTCGCGGCCTTTCTGGTGACCGATCACCATCACTGGCTGGTCTTCCAGACGGGCGATACCGCCTACGATGGCGGCGTCGTCGGAGAAGTGACGGTCGCCGTGCAACTCATCGAACTCGGTGAAGATGTGATCGATGTAGTCCAGGGTGTACGGGCGCTTGGGGTGGCGCGCCAGACGTGCGATCTGCCAGCTGGTCAGCTTGCCGAAGATGTCTTCGGTCAAGGTTTTGCTCTTGTCCTGCAGGCGGGAGATCTCATCGCCGATATTCAGCGAATTGTCATTACCGACCAAGCGCAACTCTTCGATCTTGGCTTGCAGGTCGGCGATCGGCTGTTCGAAATCCAGGAAATTCGGGTTCATAGGCGTCCGTCTTGGGTCGACGTCCAAGAGAGCTTGGGCCGGCCGGTTGTCTATTCGCGCCCTACCTTAAGGGAGAGGCGCGTTCAGGTCGAGATTAAAAATTCAGGTCACGCTCAGGGCAAACTGGTAGCACTGACCGTTAACGGTATTGGAGGAAGACGTTGTCTCGCCCGAACTGGTCACGCAGGGCTTGAATCAACGCATCCGCCGGATCGATTCGCCAGCCCTCGCCGAACTGCAACAAGGCCTTCGCATCGGGGCTGGTGTATTCCATGGTGATCGGGCACGCACCGCGGTGACGCTTGAACAGATCGCCCAACCAGCGTAGCTGATCACCCTTGAGGTCCTGGGTCTGAACCTTCAGACGCAGGCTTTCGGCCAGGTTGGTGCGCGCATCTTCCATGCTCATCACCCGCTTGACCCGCAACCGCAGGCCGCCGGAGAAGTCGTCGTTGCTGACTTCACCTTCGACCACCACCATCGCATCGGTCTGCAACAGCGCCTGGGCCGAGTGGAACGCATCGGCAAACAGCGACGCCTCGATACGCCCGGAGCGGTCATCCAGGGTGATGAACCCCATCTTGTCGCCCTTTTTGTTCTTCATTACCCGCAAGGCGATGATCATGCCCGCGACAGTCTGGGTATCACGGGCAGGTTTCAGATCGATGATGCGCTGGCGCGCGAAACGGCGGATTTCACCTTCGTATTCGTCGATCGGGTGACCGGTCAGGTACAGCCCCAGGGTGTCTTTTTCACCCTTGAGCCGCTCCTTGAGGGTCAGCTCCCGGGCCTTGCGATGATTGGCGTAGACGTCGGAATCTTCTTCGACGAACAGGCCGCCAAACAGGTCGGCGTGACCACTGTCATGGGTCCTGGCAGTTTGCTCGGCCGCCTTGATGGCCTCTTCCAACGCCGTCAGCAGCACCGCGCGGTTAAGGTCGATATTGGCCTGATAGGCTTTCACTTCGTCATGGAAGTAAGGACCGAGACGATCCAGCGCACCGCTACGAATCAAACCGTCAAGCGTTCGCTTGTTCACACGTTTGAGGTCGACACGGGCGCAGAAGTCGAACAGATCCTTGAACGGACCGTCCTGGCGCGCCTCGGTGATTGCTTCGACCGGACCTTCGCCAACCCCCTTGATCGCACCCAGGCCGTAAATGATCCGGCCCTCGTCATTCACGGTGAATTTGAACTCCGACGCGTTCACATCCGGCGCATCGAGGCGCAGCTTCATGCTGCGCACTTCCTCGATCAGGGTCACGACCTTGTCGGTGTTGTGCATATCCGCCGACAACACCGCCGCCATGAACGGCGCCGGGTGGTGGGTCTTGAGCCACGCCGTCTGGTACGACACCAAGCCATAGGCGGCGGAGTGGGATTTGTTGAAGCCGTAACCTGCGAACTTCTCTACCAGGTCGAAGATGTTACCGGCCAGATCCGCATCGATATTGTTGGTGGCGCAACCCTCAATGAAACCGCCGCGCTGCTTGGCCATTTCCTCGGGCTTTTTCTTACCCATCGCACGACGCAGCATGTCCGCGCCGCCGAGGGTGTAGCCGGCCATGACCTGGGCGATCTGCATCACCTGTTCCTGATACAGGATGATGCCGTAGGTCGGTGCCAATACCGGCTTGAGGCCTTCGTACTGATAGTCCGAGTGCGGATACGCCAGCTCGGCGCGACCGTGCTTGCGGTTGATGAAGTCGTCCACCATGCCCGATTGCAGAGGGCCTGGACGGAACAGGGCCACCAGTGCGATGAGGTCTTCCAGGCAGTCGGGCTTGAGCTTCTTGATCAGCTCCTTCATGCCGCGCGATTCAAGCTGGAACACCGCCGTGGTTTCGGCTTTCTGCAGCAGATCGTAGGTTTTCTTGTCGTCGAGCGGGATGAAGTCGATGTTCAGATCATCCAGGCCTTGCTTGGCCTGCTCGCGGTTGATGGTCTCCATCGCCCACTTGATGATGGTCAGGGTCCGCAGACCCAGGAAGTCGAACTTCACCAGACCCGCGGCCTCGACGTCGTCCTTGTCGAACTGGGTCACCAGGCCGCCGCCCTCTTCATCACAGGCGATCGGCGAGAAGTCGGTGAGCTTGGTCGGGGCGATAACCACACCACCGGCGTGCTTACCAGTACCGCGGCAGACGCCCTCGAGCTTGAGCGCCATGTCCCAGATTTCCTTGGCGTCCTCGTCGACCTTGAGGAAATCGCGCAGGATCTCTTCCTGCTCGTAGGCTTTTTCCAGCGTCATGCCGACTTCGAAAGGAATCATCTTCGACAGACGATCGGCCAGGCCGTAGGACTTGCCCTGCACCCGCGCCACGTCGCGCACCACCGCTTTTGCGGCCATGGTGCCGAAGGTGATGATCTGGCTTACCGCGTTGCGGCCATAGGCGTCGGCCACGTACTCGATCACCCGGTCGCGACCGTCCATGCAGAAGTCGACGTCGAAGTCGGGCATGGAAACCCGTTCCGGGTTGAGGAAACGTTCGAACAGCAGGTCATAGGCCAGCGGGTCGAGGTCGGTAATCTTCAGTACGTAGGCCACCAGGGAACCGGCACCCGACCCCCGGCCAGGGCCGACCGGCACGCCGTTGTTCTTGGCCCACTTGATGAAGTCCATAACGATCAGGAAGTAACCGGGAAATCCCATCTGGATGATGATATCCAGCTCGAACTTCAGACGATCGAGATAAACCTGACGCTTCTCTTCGTAATTCGGGGTCGTGTCTTTGGGCCACAACACCGCCAGACGCTCTTCCAGGCCTTCGTGGGAAACGTGGCGCAGGTAATCGTCGATGCCCATGCCGTTGGGCGTAGGAAAGTCCGGCAGGAAGTGCGTGCCCAGCTTCACTTCGATGTTGCAGCGTTTGGCGATCTCGACGGTGTTTTCCAGCGCATCGGGGATGTCGCTGAACAGCTCGGCCATTTCCTCGGCACTTTTGAGGTATTGCTGATCGCTGTAATTCTTCGAACGCCGCGGATCGTCGAGAGCCCGGCCTTCGCCGATGCAGACGCGGGTTTCGTGGGCGTCGAAATCGCTCTGCTTGATAAAGCGCACATCGTTGGTGGCGACCAGCGGCGCACCGAGCTTGTCAGCCAGGGCCACGGCGCCGTGCAGTTGCTCTTCATCGTTGACGCGGTTGGTACGCTGGATTTCCAGATAGAAGCGGTCGGCAAACACCGCCATCCACTCGCGCGCCAGGGTTTCGGCTTCGCCCGGGTTGCCGGCCAGCATCGCCATGCCGATCTCACCCTCTTTCGCCGCCGACAGCATGATCAAGCCTTCGTTGGCTTCAGCGACCCACTCACGCTCGACGATCACCAGGCCATTGCGTTGGCCTTCAATGAAGCCACGGGAGATCAGCTCGGTCAGATTGCGATAACCCAGAGGATTCATCACCAGCAGGCTGATCTTGCTCAGCGGCGCATCCGGGTCCTTGTTCGACAGCCACAGGTCGGCGCCGCAGATCGGCTTGATCCCGGCACCCATGGCGTTTTTATAGAATTTGACCAGGGAACACATGTTGTTCTGGTCGGTAACCGCAACGGCAGGCATGTTCATGCCGACCAGGGTCTTGACCAGCGGTTTGATCCGCACCAGACCGTCAACCAGGGAAAATTCAGTGTGCAGGCGCAGGTGAACGAATGAAGCCGGCATAGTGATCCTGTAAGTCATGAAAACAACAAGGCCCGGATTGTACCGGGCCTTGGTAGAAAAAATCAGCCTCGCGACTAGCGCTCGATGGCAATTTCCAACGCTTCATACGCCATCCGCACCGGGGCGAACGAGCGGCGGTGAATCGGCGTAGGTCCCAGGCGAGCCAGCGCTTCCAGATGAACGGGTGTCGGGTAGCCCTTGTGCCCGCCAATGCCGTAACCCGGGTAAATCAGCTCGAAAGCCGCCATTTCCCGGTCACGGCTGACCTTTGCCAGAATCGATGCCGCTGCGATGGCCGGCACCTTGGCATCGCCCTGCACCACGGCTTCGGCGCGCATCGGCAACTTCGGGCAACGATTGCCGTCAATCATCGCCAGTTTTGGCTGGATATGCAGGCCAGCCACTGCGCGCTGCATGGCCAGCATGGTGGCATGAAGAATGTTCAGCTCGTCGATCTCATCGACTTCCGCGCGGGCAATGCACCAGCTCAGGGCCTTTTCGCAAATTTCGTCGTAGAGCTTTTCGCGACGGGCTTCGGTGAGCTTCTTCGAGTCGTTCAGGCCGAGAATCGGACGGTTCGGATCGAGAATCACGGCAGCCGTGACGACTGCGCCGCAGAGCGGGCCGCGACCGACTTCATCGACACCGGCGACCAGCTCTTCAACTTCGGCGACCAGGGTGAAATCCAGCCCCATCTGCATGTTTGTTTTACTCATTGTTTCGGGCCGATCAGATTCAGTACCGCATCCGCTGCCTGATTGGAGGCATCGAGGCGCAGGGTACGGTGGATTTCGTCGAAGCCGCGGGTCTGCTCCTGACCGTCTTCGATCAGCGGCGACAAGGTCTGCGCCAAAGCGTCGACCGTCGCGTCATCCTGCAGCAATTCGGGCACCAGCAGGCGCTGGGCCAGCAGGTTCGGCAAGGACACGTAAGGGCTCTTCACCATGCGCTTGAGAATCCAGAACGTCAGCGGCGCCAGGCGATAGGCGACCACCATCGGGCGCTTGTACAGCAAGGCTTCCAGCGTTGCGGTTCCGGACGCGATCAGCACCGCGTCGCAGGCCGCCAGGGCCAGATGGGATTTGCCATCGAGCAGGGTCAGCGGCAGATCGCGACCGGCAAGCAGCTCTTCCAGCTGCGCACGACGCTCGGGGCTGGCGCACGGCATGACGAAACGCACGCCCGGACGCATGGCCCGCAGGCGCTGCGCGGTATCGAGAAACAGCGCGCCAAGGCGACCGACTTCACCGCCACGACTGCCCGGCATCAACGCCACCAGCGGCCCGTCGGGCAGACCCAGCTCAGCTCGCGCAGCGGCGCGATCGGCTTCCAGCGGAATGGCATCGGCCAGGGAGTGCCCGACAAACCGCACCGGCACGCCCTTCTCTTCGTAGAATCTGGCTTCGAACGGGAACAGCGTCAGCATCAGGTCGCAGCCCTCGCGAATCTTCAGCACACGCTTCTGCCGCCAGGCCCAGACCGACGGGCTGACGTAGTGCACGGTCTTGATTCCGGCCTGACGCAGCTTGAGTTCGATGTTGAGGTTGAAGTCCGGGGCATCGATACCGATGAACACATCCGGCTTCGCCTCGATCAGGTCGGCCACCAGTTTCTTGCGGCGGGCCAGTAATTCGCGCAGGCGGCCCAGCACTTCCACCAGGCCCATCACCGACAGGCGCTCCATCGGGAAGTAGGACTGCATGCCCTCTGCCTGCATCAGCGGGCCGCCGACACCGATGAATTCAATTTCAGGATGACGGGCCTTGAGCGCGCGCATGAGTCCGGCGCCGAGAATGTCGCCGGAAGCCTCACCCGCCACCAGCGCGATACGCAGATTGGCCATGATCAGCGGGTGATGCCGCGGGACGACGACTGGATGGAATCGCGGAATACCGCCACTTCCGGGAACTGGTTCGATGGCTCGACCAGCTCGGCGAGCGCCTGTTCAACGGTCAGCCCCTGACGATAAACGACCTTGTAGGCGCGACGCAGCGCGTGAATGGCGTCTTCGCTGAAACCACGGCGGCGCATGCCTTCGAAGTTCATGCTGCGGGCTTCTGCCGGGTTGCCGAACACAGTCACGTAGGCAGGGACGTCCTTGCCGATGGCGGTTCCCATGCCGGAAAAGCTGTGGGCGCCGATATGGCAATACTGGTGAACCAGGGTGAAACCGGACAGGATCGCCCAGTCATCCACATGCACATGGCCCGCCAGTGCGGTGTTGTTGACCAGGATGCAATGGTTGCCGATGACGCTGTCATGACCGATGTGTGCGTAGGCCATGATCAGGTTGTGATCGCCCAGGGTCGTTTCCGAACGGTCCTGGATGGTTCCGCGGTGAATGGTCACGCCTTCGCGAATGACGTTGTGGTCACCGATCACCAGGCGGGTTTCCTCGCCCTTGTACTTCAGGTCCGGCGTGTCCTCGCCTACCGAGGAGAACTGGTAGATGCGGTTGTGCTTACCGATGCGGGTCGGGCCCTTGAGAATCACGTGTGGCCCGATGACCGTCCCCTCGCCGATTTCCACACCTGCGCCGACGATCGACCACGGGCCGACCTCGACACCGTCAGCCAGTACGGCTGTCGGATCGATGATTGCGCGAGGGTCAATCAAACTCATAGTTTGCGTTCCGCACAGATGATCTCGGCGGAGCAGACCGGCTTGCCATCGACCGAGGCCTGGCACTCGAACTTCCAGATCTGGCGCTTGCAGCTGAGGAACTTGGCTTCAAGAATCAGCTGATCGCCCGGCAACACCGGCTGGCGGAAGCGCAGCTTGTCGGAACCAACGAAGTAGTAGAGGGTGCCATCGGCCGGCTTCACATCCAGCATTTTGAACCCAAGAATCCCGGCGGCCTGAGCCATCGCCTCGATGATCAGTACGCCCGGCATGATTGGATGCGCGGGGAAGTGACCATTGAAGAACGGCTCATTGATGCTGACATTCTTGTAGGCGCGAATGCGCTTCTCTTCCACATCCAGATCCACGACCCGATCCACCAGCAGGAACGGGTAACGGTGAGGCAGGTATTCGCGAATCTCGTTGATGTCCATCATTTCGGGGGGAAGCCTATGTAAAGATTGGGAGCGCGCGACTGACGCACACTCCTCTAGCAAATCAAGGACGCAGTCTAGCGGCTGCGCACACATGATATGGAAATGGTATCAGCCTTCTGATGAAGCATTACCGTCAGGGGTCACTTCCCCTGCCTGCTTTTCCAGTTGTCGCAAACGTCGCGCGATGTCATCGAGCTGACGGATACGTGCCGCGCTTTTGCGCCACTCGGCTGCCGGCTGCATCGCCGTACCGGAAGAATAGGCACCCGGCTCGGTGATCGAGTGGGTCACCATGGTCATCCCGGTGATGAATACGTTGTCGCAAATATCGATATGTCCCACCAGGCCGACACCGCCGGCAAGCATGCAGTGCTTGCCGATTTTGGTGCTGCCGGAGATACCCACGCAGGCCGCCATGGCCGTGTGATCACCGATCTGAACGTTGTGGGCGATCTGGATCTGGTTATCGAGCTTCACGCCGTTGCCGATGATGGTATCAGCCAGCGCGCCGCGGTCGATGGCGGTATTCACGCCAATCTCCACGTCATCACCGACCAGGACGCCACCAATCTGCGCAATCTTCTGCCAGATACCTTTTTCGTTGGCGAATCCGAAACCTTCCCCACCCAATACGGCACCGGACTGAATGACCACCCGCTTGCCGACGCGTACGTCGTGATACAGGGTCACCCGTGGAGCGAGCCAGCCGCCTTCACCGATGGTGCTGCGTGCGCCGATGAAGCAATGCGCGCCGATGGTGGCACCCGCTGCGATCTGCGCCCCGCTTTCGATAACGACAAAAGCGCCGATGCTCGCTGCCGGATCGACCACGGCATCCGCCGCAATCACCGCTGTGGGGTGAATGCCAGCAGCCGCCTTGGGCTTGGGATCGAACAGATGGGATACCCGGGCGTAGGCCGCGTATGGATCAGGTACGACCAGCGCATTACCGGCAAAACCTTCGGCGTCGGCGGCCTTGAGCAACAAGGCTGCGGCCTGGCTGCCTGCCAGATACTTTCGGTATTGGGGATTTGCGAGAAAGCTCAACTGAGCTGGGCCAGCCTCCTGCAAGGTGGCTAGCCCAGTGATTGCCTTCTCGGGGTCGCCACGCAGGGTGGCGCCGAGGAACTCGGCCAATTGGCCGAGTTTAATGGTCGCTGTCATGGATTACTTCAGCTGATTCATGCGCTCGATAACCTGGCGCGTGATGTCGTACTGAGGTTTGACATCAATCACTGCGCCACGCTCGAAGACCAGGTCATAAGCACCTTTCTTGATGACTTCTTCAACAGCGCTGTCCAGTTTCGGCTTGAGCTGCTTGAGCATTTCGCGGTCGGCAACGGCTTTGGCTTCGTTCAGTTCCTTGGACTGGAACTGGAAGTCACGGGCCTTTTGCTTGAACTCGAGCTCCAGACGCTCACGCTCGCCTTGCTGCATCTTGTCGCCGCCGGCCATCAGGCGGTCCTGAATACCCTTGGCGCTGCTTTCCAGAGTCTTGAGCTTGGTCAGTTGAGGACCGAACTTTTTCTCTGCATCCACGGCGTATTTCTTGGCCGCATCGGATTCCAGCAGGGCCATCTGATAGTTCAGAACGGCGATTTTCATATCGGCGAACGCCGGACCTGCTACCAGTACGGAAGCCAGGAGAACCAATTGAGTCAACTTACGCACGATGCACTCCTACAAAATCCATTGTCGTTATCTTGGGTCAGACGCTTAGAACGTCTGACCGAGGGAGAATTGGAACACTTGAGTTTCAGCGTCATCCGGTTTCTTGACCGGCATGGCCAACGCGAAACTCAGAGGACCCAGTGCGGTGACCCAGGTCACACCCACACCGACGGAACTGGCCATGTTGCTCAGGCTGATGTCGTTGCACTTGGTGTTGGACTTCGTGCCGTCAGCGTTGGTGGTATCCGAGCAGGACGAGTCGAACACGTTACCCACATCCCAGAATACCGAAGTACGCAGGGAACGCTGATCCTTGACGAACGGCAGCGGGAACAGAACTTCAACACCACCCTGGATCAGGACGTTACCACCGAACGGCAGCGGATCCTGGTCCGGGTCGAACTGGGTGCCAGGGTTCTTGCCGGTACTTGGCGTACTGCGAGGACCCAGGGTGCTGTCCTTGAAGCCACGAACCGAGTTGAAACCACCCGCGAAATAGTTTTCGTAGAATGGCAGGCCGTCGGTCGAACCGTAACCATCACCATAGCCCAACTCTGTGTGCAGGCGCATGGTGTAGTTTTCGCTCAGAGGCTGGAACAACTGGCCACGGTAGTCGAGCTTGAAGAACGACAGGTCGCTGCCCGGGGTCGTGGTTTCCAGCACCAGGCTCTGGGAATGACCACGGGTTGCCAGCACGCCCTTGTTCAGGGTGGACTCGGACCAGCCGGCCGACGCCTTGAAGTTCAGGTACTGATCGCCTTCCTTGTTAACGAAGTCGAAGATCTCGTCAACGGTGTAGATACCGGTGTTGATCTTGTCCTGCTGTGCAGTCAGGCCGAAGGTCAGACGCGAAGTCTCGCTGATCGGATAACCGACGCTCACGCCCGCACCCAGGCTGTCTACGGCATAGCTTGCTACGTCGACGTCGAGGTCTTTGTAGTCGGTGGTGCGGTAGAAGGCGTTGTAACCCAGGCTCACGCCATCAGCGGTCCAGTAGGGGTCTACATAACCGAAGTTGTAGCGGCTCTGGTATTCGCTTCGGGTCAAACCGATGCTGACCTTGTTACCGGTACCGAGGAAGTTGTTCTGGGTGATCGAACCACCGAGGATCAGACCGGCGCTCTGGGCAAAACCGACGCTGGCGGTGATCGAACCGGAGGCCTGCTCTTCCACGCTGTAGTTCACGTCAACCTGGTCGTCGACACCTGGTACGGCCGGGGTTTCAACGTTCACTTCCTTGAAGAAGCCCAGACGCTCCAGACGGGTCTTGGACTGGTCAATCAGGTAGGTCGAAGCCCAGCCGCCTTCCATCTGACGCATTTCACGACGCAGCACTTCGTCTTCGGACTTGGTGTTGCCACGGAAGTTGATGCGGTTGACGTAGGCACGCTTGCCCGGATCGACAGCGAAGGTGATGTCTACGGTGTGATCGTCATCGTGAGGCTGCGGCACGCCGTTGACGTTGGCGAAGGTGTAACCCTCGTTACCCAGACGACGGGTGATCAGTTCGGAGGTGGTGGTCATCAGCTTGCGCGAGAACACCTGGCCTTTCTGTACCAGCAGCAGGGACTTGACCTGGTCTTCCGGCACTTTCAGGTCACCGCTCAGCTTGACGTCACGTACGGTGTACTTGTCGCCTTCGTTGATGTTGACGGTGATGTAGACGTGTTTCTTGTCCGGGGTGATGGACACCTGGGTCGAAGCGATATCCATGTTGATATAGCCACGGTCCAGGTAGTAGGAACGCAGACGCTCCAGGTCACCGGAGAGTTTTTCACGAGCATACTTGTCGTCGTTCTTGAAGAACGAGAGCCAGTTGGTCGTCTTGAGTTCGAACAGGTCGATGAGGTCTTCATCAGGGAAGACGGTGTTGCCCACCACGTTGATGTGCTGGATAGCGGCAACGGTGCCTTCGTTGATGTTGACCTTCAGGCCAACGCGGTTGCGCGGCTGAGGCACCACTTCGGTGTCGACGGTTGCGGAGTAACGGCCCTGGGCAACGTACTGACGCTGCAGCTCGTTACGAACACCTTCGAGGGTGGCGCGCTGGAAGATCTCGCCTTCGGCCAGACCGGATTGCTTGAGGCCTTTCATCAGGTCTTCAGTGGAGATCGCCTTGTTGCCTTCGATCTCGATACTGGCAACCGACGGGCGCTCGACTACCGTAATGACAAGAACGTTGCCATCACGACCCAGCTGGATATCTTGAAAGAAACCGGTTTTGAACAATGCACGAGTGGCTTCCACCAGGCGATGATCATCCGCCTGTTCACCGACGTTGAGCGGCAAAGCACCAAAGACGCTACCCGCGGAGACCCGCTGGAGGCCATTGACGCGAATATCAGAGATAGTGAAGGACTCGGCGTGAACTTCGGCGATCATCAATACGGTGAGAACCGCAGTTAGCAGCAGACGTTTCATGAAGTCCTTTCTTATTCCAACTGGCAATAAACAAACTGCCGCAAAATGCGGCAGATTCGCAATTCAGCGACGTTACAGACGGCCTAGATCATTGACCAGAGCGAGAAGCATCACTCCAACCACCAAACTGATACCGATCTGTATCCCCCAACCTTGCACCCGATCCGACAAGGGACGACCACGCGCCCACTCAATCAGATAAAACAACAAATGCCCCCCATCCAGCACAGGAATGGGCAGCAAATTCAGAACCCCCAGGCTAATACTCAGATAAGCAAGGAAATTCAGGAAATCAGCGACACCCGACTGGGCCGAAGCGCCCGCCACTTTAGCAATGGTTATCGGTCCACTCAAGTTTTTTACCGAGAGCTCGCCGAACAACATTTTCTTCAATGAATCGAGAGTCAGCAGGCTCATGGTCCAGGTACGTTGAGCCCCCTCGCCAATCGCAGCCAAAGGACCGTAACTGACCTCGCGAACCATTTCCGGCGGCCAATCCACCGCTTTCACCCCTGCCCCCAGGTAACCGCTCGGTGCCTTTTTCTCGCCGCGCGAAGCGAGCATCACAGGGACGTCGATTTGAGCAGCGTCGCGTTCGATACGCAGCAGAATTTTTGTATCAGGGCGCATACGGACGGTATCGACCACCTGTTGCCAGTCATCCAGCGCTTTGCCATCAAGGGCCAGCAGGCGATCGCCCGTCTTCAACCCGGCAGCCGCCGCGGGACCTTTCGGATCAAGCTCGGCCAGGACCGGCGGTAATGCCGGACGCCAAGGACGAATACCCAGCGAACGAATCGGATCCGGCTCGTCAGCACCCTTGAGCCATTTGTCCAGTGCCAGCTCACGCGGTGAATCGACCGTAGACCCCTGCTCACGCACCGACACCTGCAAGGTACCGCTTTCACCGAGGCGACGGACCAGCTGCAGATTCACCGCAGACCAGCCGGTGGTTGGCTCACCATCAATCGAAACGATTTCCTGACCCGCGCTCAACCCGGCCTTGGCGGCAATACTTCCGGATTCCACAGCACCGATGACAGGACGCACCTGCTGACTGCCGAGCATGGCCAGCACCCAGAAGAAGACGAGAGCCAGGAGGAAGTTGGCAATCGGTCCGGCCGCCACGATGGCGATGCGCTGACGAACCGATTTGCGATTGAAGGATTGTTCGACCTGATCCGCCGGAACTTCGCCCTCACGCTCATCAAGCATCTTCACATAGCCGCCCAGCGGAATGGCCGCCACTACGAACTCGGTGCCCTGCTTGTCGTGCCAGCGCAACAGCGGCATGCCGAAGCCCACGGAGAAACGCAGCACTTTGACCCCACAGCGACGCGCGACCCAGAAATGGCCGAACTCGTGGAAGGTAACCAGCACACCCAGTGCAACCAGGGTGCCGACAATCATATAGAGTGCGCTCATCTACTTTCTCCGCATTCCAGTCAGGTGCCGCAAGGGCCAACACATTGCAGCACTTACCGCTCGTGACGACTCAACCATTGCCCGGCCAGCTCACGGGCCTTGGCATCGGCGGTGAACACCGCGTCGAGATCGTCTACAGCCACTACAGGCTCAAGATTCAATACTTCTTCGATGATACTCGCGATTTCCGGGTAACGAACCCGTCCGTCGAGAAACGCAGCAACAGCGACTTCATTTGCCGCGTTGAGCATCGCCGGGGCACTGTTGCCCGCCTCGGCTGCCTGTCGCGCAAGGCGCAAGCAAGGGAAACGTTCTTCATCCGGCGCCTCGAAGTCCAGACGGGCGATGGCAAACAGGTCCAGCGGCGGCACACCCGAATCGATTCGTTCAGGCCACGCCAAGGCATTGGCAATCGGCGTACGCATGTCCGGGTTGCCCAGCTGGGCCAATACCGAGCCATCGACGTAGTCGACCAGGGAATGAATCACGCTTTGCGGATGAATTACCACTTCAACCTGGGACGGCTTGGCATCAAACAGCCAGCAAGCCTCGATCAACTCCAGGCCTTTGTTCATCATGCTGGCCGAGTCGACCGAAATCTTGCGACCCATGGACCAGGTAGGATGGGCACAGGCCTGGTCAGGCGAGACATGCGCCAGCTCCGCCAATGGCGTTTGCCGGAACGGACCACCGGAAGCCGTCAGCAAAATCCGGCGCACCCCGACCGCACCCAGACCACGACCGAAATCCTGTGGCATGCACTGGAAAATCGCGTTGTGCTCGCTGTCGATCGGCAGCAATACCGAGCCGCTCTTGCGCACGGCCTGCATGAACAAGGTGCCGGACATGACCAGCGCCTCTTTGTTGGCCAAGAGGATTTTCTTGCCCGCCTCGACGGCCGCCAGCGTCGGACGCAAGCCCGCCGCGCCAACGATGGCAGCCATGACTGCATCGACCTCAGGGTCGGCAGCCACCTGGCACAGCCCTTCTTCACCTACCAGTACACGGGTGGGCAAGCCGGCGGCGCGCAAATCATCCTGCAAACCACGAGCGGCGGCGACTTCAGGCACCACGGCGAACCGCGGTACGTGCCGTACGCACAGCGCCAGCAGTTCACTCAAGCGGGAAAAACCGCTCAGGGCGAAGACTTGATAACGATCGGGATGACGCGCGATGACATCGAGGGTACTCAGACCGATCGAACCGGTCGCCCCCAGAACGGTAATCTGCTGAGGACGGCTCACGGTGCGGCCATCCACAACAGTACGGCAAACACGGGAATTGCCGCAGTCAGGCTGTCGATCCGGTCCAGCACGCCTCCGTGGCCGGGCAGCAGATTACTGCTGTCCTTGATCCCGGACTGACGCTTGAACATGCTTTCGGTCAGATCACCGACCACCGAGACGAACACGATCAGCGCAGCGCCAATCAGACCCTTGAACAGTTCAGCAACAGTCCAGTCCCGGAAAAACCCGACGAGCACGGTGATGACCAGACTCAGTGCCAGACCACCGTAAACGCCTTCCCAGCTTTTGCCTGGGCTGACCTGCGGCGCCAGCTTGCGCTTGCCGAAAGCCCGACCGGAAAAATAGGCGCCGATGTCGGCACCCCAGACCAGCACCATCACCGCCATGATCAGCCAGTTGCCCAGAGGCTGCTGCTTGATCTGCACCAGACCTTGCCAGGCCGGCAACAGGATCAGCAAACCGATGACCAGCTTGCAGGCCGCACTGGACCAATGTTCGCTGGAGCGCGGATAGGTCAGCACCAGGTACGTCGCCACGGCCCACCAGAGTACCGAGGCGCCGAGCACCCACGGCGCGAGCCCGGGCATGATGTACATGATGAACAGCAACAACGCGACCACCGCGGCAAAACCGACGCGGAAGGATTGTGCAGTGAACCCTGCCAGACGCGCCCACTCCCAGGCACCGAGGGTCACGACCAGCCCGATGAACATGGCGAAGCCGGAGCCTTCGAGCAGGAAAAACCCGCCCAGGGCGATCGGCAACAGGATCAGCGCGGTGATGATTCGTTGTTTAAGCATTAAACCCGGGCTCCAGCCTCGACCTGCTCGCTCGTTTTACCGAAGCGACGCTGGCGGGATGCGAAATCGGCCAGTGCGTTACGCATGGCGTCGTGTTTGAAGTCCGGCCAGAACAGGTCGGAGAAGTACAACTCGGCATAAGCCAGTTGCCACAGCAGGAAGTTACTGATGCGGTGCTCGCCACCGGTGCGGATGCACAGGTCCGGCAACGGCAGATCACCGGTTGCCAAGCAGGTCTGCAGCAGGTCCGGAGTAATGTCTTCCGGACGCAGATGCCCGGCCTGGACTTCACGGGCCAGCCGCTGGGCGGCCTGAGCGATATCCCACTGACCGCCGTAGTTGGCGGCGATCTGCAGGACGAAACGATTGGCACCGGCAGTCATGGCCTCGGCTTCACGCATGGCAGCCTGAAGCTCGGGATGAAAGCGCGAACGATCGCCAATGATGCGCAGACTGATGTTGTTCTCATTCAGCCGCTTGGCCTCACGACGCAATGCCTTGAAGAACAGATCCATCAAGGCACTGACCTCATCGGCCGGGCGCTGCCAGTTCTCACTGGAGAACGCGAACAGGGTCAAGACCTCGACCCCGGACTCGGCACACACCTCGATGACCGCACGAACAGCGTCCACACCCGCTTTATGCCCGGCTACACCCGGCATAAAGCGTTTTTTCGCCCAGCGATTATTGCCATCCATGATGATCGCGACATGGCGCGGCACCGCGGACGGCGCAATCTGCTTGCTCTTGTCCATTAACACGTGACCCTTATACGGCCATCAGGTCTTTTTCTTTCTGCGCCAGATCGGCGTCGATTTTGGCCACGAACTTTTTGGTCAAATCATCGATTTCGCCCGTTGCGCGGCGCTCTTCGTCTTCACTGATTTCCTTTTCCTTGACCAGGTCCTTCAGCTGGCTGTTGGCGTCGCGGCGGATGTTGCGCACGGCAACACGAGCGTCTTCAGCCACATCACGAGCCTGCTTGGTGAAGCCCTTGCGGGTTTCTTCGGTCAGGGCCGGCATGGAGATCAGCAGCAACTCGCCCAGGTTGGTCGGGTTCAGGTTCAGACCGGCACTGCCGATGGCCTTGTCGACCGCGCCCAGCATGTTGCGCTCGAACGCAACGACTTGCAGTGTACGGGCGTCTTTAACGGTGATGTTCGCCACCTGTTTGATCGGGGTGTCGGAACCGTAGTACGGCACCATCACGCCTTCCAGAATGCTTGGGTGCGCCTGGCCGGTACGAATGCGACCGAAGTTGTGCGCCAGCGATTCCACCGACTTCTGCATGCGCTCTTGAGCGTCTTTCTTGATTTCGTTGATCATTGTTGAACTTCCTCGATCAGGGTGCCTTCAGCGCCGCCATGTACGATGTTCAGCAGGGCGCCTGGTTTGTTCATGTTAAATACGCGCAGCGGCATTTTGTGGTCGCGGCACAGGCAAATGGCCGTCAGATCCATCACACCCAGCTTGCGATCCAGTACTTCATCGTAGGTCAGATGATCGAACTTCTCGGCATGCGGGTCTTTGAACGGGTCGGCAGTGTAGACGCCATCGACCTTGGTTGCCTTGAGCACGACATCGGCGTCGATTTCGATGGCACGCAGGCAGGCAGCCGAATCGGTGGTGAAGAACGGGTTGCCGGTACCCGCCGCGAAAATCACGACTTCCTTGGAGTTCAGGTGACGCATGGCCTTGCGACGATCATAGTGATCGGTCACGCCAACCATGGAAATGGCCGACATCACGATCGCGGAGATATTGGCACGTTCCAGCGCATCACGCATGGCCAGGCCGTTCATCACAGTGGCCAGCATGCCCATGTGGTCACCGGTGACACGGTCCATGCCGGCCGCGCTCAGCGCCGCACCGCGGAACAGGTTGCCACCACCGATAACCAGACCGACCTGAACGCCGATGCCAACCAGTTGACCGACTTCCAGCGCCATGCGATCCAGAACTTTCGGATCGATCCCGAACTCTTCCGAGCCCATCAGGGCCTCGCCGCTAAGTTTGAGTAGAATGCGTTTATAGCGAGCCTGATAGCCACTGCCCTGCTGAGCCATTGCGAATCTCTCCTGCGGCGTATATTAAAAAATTCTTTGCGAGCTGTTTTCAGCCAGCGTTCACTCTAGCGTGGCGCTGCTTCAGCGCCATCGGAACATGGCTTTGTAAGCCAGTTCCAAACGGAAACCAAATAAAAAATTGGTGCCCCATCTGAAAAGAGGCTGCGCGCGTGAGCGGGCAGCCTCTTCAGGGCGACAGTTTAAAAAACCGTCTTATTGCTTGGCAGCAGCCAGTTGAGCAGCAACTTCTTCAGCGAAGTTGTCAACTGGCTTCTCGATGCCTTCGCCAACCTTGAAGTAGGTGAAGGAAACGATTTCAGCGCCGGCTTTCTTGGCCAGAGCACCAACGGTCAGCTCTGGGTTCATCACGAAAGCCTGCTCAACAAGGCTGGCTTCGGCCAGGAACTTGGTGATACGACCAGCGATCATCTTCTCGACGATTTCAGCTGGCTTGCCTTTCATCTTGTCTTCGTTCAGCTGCAGGAATACAGCTTTCTCGCGCTCGATGGCTTCTGGCGAAACCTGCGATGGCAGCAGGAACTCAGGGTTGCTTGCAGCCACGTGCATGGCGATTTCTTTGGCCAGCTGGACGTCGCCGCCCTTCAGGACAACAGCAACACCGATCTTGTTACCATGCAGATAGGTACCAACCACGTCACCTTCAACGCGAACCAGGCGACGGATGTTGACGTTTTCGCCAACTTTGGCAACCAGGGCTTCACGAGCCGATTCCTGAGCGGCGATCAGCGGAGCTGCGTCGGTCAGTTTTTCAGCGAAAGCTTTTTCAACGCTGGCGTTGACGAAGTTTTTGAAGTCGTCTTGCAGAGCCAGGAAGTCGGTCTGCGAGTTCACTTCCAGCAGCACGGCTGCCTTGTCGTCGGCCTTTATGGCGATAGCGCCTTCAGCGGCAACGTTGCCAGCCTTTTTAGCAGCCTTGATGGCGCCCGAAGCACGCATGTCATCAATTGCTTTTTCGATGTCGCCGCCGGCCTTTTCCAAGGCCTTTTTGCAATCCATCATGCCTTCGCCGGTACGCTCGCGCAGTTCTTTGACCAGCGCCGCAGTAATTGCTGCCATTTCAAATTCCTCTTGGATAGGTTTTCAACCATTCCACCCGATCGAACGGGCGTTCAATTCTTCCCGAAAGACCTTGTTAGCTGCCGCACGTTACAAATAAGGCAGTGGGCACCGACAAACGGTTTTCAAGGTGGCAAAAAGGGGGCCAAGCCCCCTTTTTGCTTACTGAGTCAACGCCAGGGCGTCAATTACTCAGCTGCAGCTGCCGGAGCTTCTTCAACGAAAACTTCGGTGCCGCCGGAAACGTTGTTGCGACCACGGATAACAGCGTCAGCCATCGAACCCATGTACAGCTCGATTGCGCGGATGGCGTCATCGTTACCTGGGATGATGTAGTCAACGCCTTCCGGGCTGCTGTTGGTATCGACTACGCCGATGACCGGGATACCCAGCTTGTTGGCTTCGGTGATCGCGATGCGCTCGTGGTCAACGTCGATAACGAACAGAGCGTCTGGCAGACCGCCCATGTCCTTGATACCACCGAGGGAACGATCCAGCTTTTCCAGGTCACGGGAGCGCATCAGCGCTTCTTTCTTGGTCAGCTTGGCGAAAGTACCGTCTTCGGCTTGCACTTCAAGGTCACGCAGACGCTTGATGGAAGCACGGATGGTTTTGAAGTTGGTCAGCATGCCGCCCAACCAGCGGTGATCGACGTACGGCGAGCCGCAACGTGCTGCTTGTTCAGCAACGATCTTGCCAGCGGAACGCTTGGTGCCGACGAACAGAATCTTGTTTTTGCCCTGGGCCAGACGCTCTACGAAAGTCAGAGCTTCGTTGAACATTGGCAGGGTTTTTTCAAGGTTGATGATGTGGATCTTGTTACGCGCGCCGAAAATGTACTTGCCCATTTTCGGGTTCCAGTAACGGGTCTGGTGACCGAAGTGCACACCGGCCTTCAGCATATCGCGCATGTTGACTTGGGACATGATAGTTCCTTAATAAGTCGGGTTTGGCCTCCACGTATCCCAATGACCAACCAGTCAGCATCAGCTGAAGGCACCCAGGTCATCGTGTCGACACGTGTGTGGATTTAAGCCTCTCGGGGGTATCCCCGGAAAGCGGCGCATTTTATATCACAGGGCCGAAAAAAACGGAACCCGGAATATGAAATCCAGCCGCACGCGGCGCTGAGCCCTTGGAATCCGCCGCGAATGCACCATTCTATAGAGAGAAGCGATGTACAGAGGCGCGGTTTTGCGCTGATCGTCTGTTAGAATCGCGTTTTTCAGGGCTGCGAAGTTCGATCGCGCAATGCCCGTCCAGTTCGAGAAGCGCCGTCGAGCGCAGAGAGAGAGCCTGTATGACCGTCACCCTCAAAACCCCCGAGGACATCGCCAAAATGCGCGTTGCCGGCAAACTCGCCGCCGACGTGCTGGAAATGATTGCCGAACATGTCAAACCGGGCGTGACCACCGATCAGCTGAACCAGATCTGCCACGACTATATCGTCAACGAGCAGAAAGCCATCCCTGCCCCGCTCAACTACAAGGGTTACCCGAAGTCGATCTGCACTTCGATCAACCATGTGGTCTGCCACGGCATCCCGAACGATAAACCGTTGAAGGATGGCGATACCCTGAACATCGACATCACCGTCATCAAGGACGGCTACCACGGCGACACCAGCCGCATGTTCCACGTCGGCACCGTGCCGGTCTGGGCCGAACGCCTGTCGCAAGTCACTCAGGAATGCATGTACAAGGCCATCGAGCTGGTCAAGCCCGGCTGCCGCCTGGGCGATATCGGCGAAGTGATCCAGAAGCACGCCGAGAAGAATGGTTTCTCGGTGGTTCGCGAGTTCTGCGGTCACGGTATCGGCAAGGTCTTCCACGAAGAGCCGCAAGTCCTGCACTACGGCCGCGCCGGTACCGGCATGGAACTTAAGGCCGGCATGACTTTCACCATCGAGCCGATGATCAACCAGGGCCGTGCCGACACCAAGGTATTGGGCGATGGCTGGACCGCGATCACCAAGGACCGCAAGCTGTCCGCCCAGTGGGAACACACCCTGCTGGTGACCGAAACCGGTTACGAGATCTTCACCCTGCGCAGCGACGACACCATTCCCCGCGTTTCTGCCTGACCCGGACCCACAGCCTTTTATAGACAGGAAAGCCAATCGATGCCGCAGGTGGACCCCGAACTCTTCGACCGCGGCCAGTTCCAGGCCGAGCTGGCCCTGAAGGCAAGCCCGATTTCGGCTTTCAAGAAGGCGATCCGTCAGGCACGGGAAGTGCTCGACACGCGCTTTCGCAACGGCCGCGACATTCGTCGGTTGATCGAGGATCGCGCTTGGTTCGTCGACAACATCCTGCAAAAGGCCTGGGACCAGTTCAACTGGAGCCAAGACGCCGACATCGCGCTGGTCGCGGTCGGCGGCTACGGCCGTGGCGAGCTGCACCCCTACTCCGACATCGATCTGCTGATCCTGCTGGACAGCGCCGACCACGAAGTTTTCCGCGATTCCATCGAGCGTTTTCTGACGCTGTTGTGGGACATCGGCCTGGAAGTCGGTCAGAGCGTTCGCTCCGTCGATGAATGCGCCATCGAGGCCCGTGCCGACCTGACGGTGATCACCAACCTGATGGAAAGCCGCACCATCGCCGGCCCCGAACACCTGCGCCAGCGCATGCTGGATGTCACCAGCACGGCGCACATGTGGCCGAGCAAGGAGTTCTTCCTCGCCAAGCACGCCGAACAGAAGGCCCGCCATCACAAGTATTTCGACACCGAATACAACCTGGAGCCCAACGTCAAAGGCTCACCCGGCGGCCTGCGGGATATCCAGACGATTCTCTGGGTAGCCCGTCGCGAGTACGGCACCCTGAATCTGCGGGCACTGGCCGGCGAAGGTTTCCTGGTCGAAAGTGAAAACGCCCTGCTCGCCTCGTCCCAGGAGTTCCTGTGGAAAGTGCGCTATGCCCTGCACATGCTGGCCGGGCGCTGTGAAGACCGCCTGCTGTTCGATCACCAGCGCACCATCGCCAAGCTGCTGGGGTTCGAAGGCGACGACGCCAAACAGGCCGTTGAAAACTTCATGCAGCAGTATTACCGAGTGGTCATGAGCATCGCCCAGCTCAGCGACCTGATCATCCAGCACTTCGAGGAAGTCATCCTCGCCCCGGAAGACGAGGCGCCCCCACAGCCGATCAACTCGCGATTCCAGCTACACGACGGCTATATCGAAGCGCGCAGCGACAACGTGTTCCGCCGCACGCCGTTTGCCATGCTGGAAATCTTCGTGCTGATGGCCCAGCAGCCGGAAATCAAAGGCGTACGCGCCGACACCATTCGCCTGCTGCGGGAAAATCGCCACCTGATCGACGACGATTTCCGCAATGACATCCGCAACACCAGCCTGTTCATCGAGCTGTTCAAGTGCAAGATCGGCATCCACCGCAACCTGCGCCGGATGAACCGTTACGGCATTCTCGGCCGCTACTTGCCAGAGTTCGGCTTCATCGTCGGACAGATGCAGCACGACCTGTTCCACATCTATACCGTCGATGCGCACACCCTGAACCTGATCAAACACCTGCGTAAGTTGCAGTACACCCAGGTGTCGGAAAAATTCCCGCTGGCCAGCAAGCTCATGGGCAAGCTGCCCAAGCCGGAATTGATCTATCTGGCCGGCTTGTACCACGACATCGGCAAGGGCCGGCATGGCGATCACTCTGAAATCGGTGCGGTGGACGCCGAAGCGTTCTGCCAGCGCCATCAGCTCCCGGTCTGGGACAGCCGTCTGATCGTCTGGCTGGTGCAGAACCATCTGGTGATGTCGACCACCGCCCAGCGCAAGGACTTGTCCGACCCGCAGGTGATCCACGACTTCGCCCAGATCGTCGGCGACGAAACTCACCTCGATTACCTGTACGTGCTGACCGTCTCCGATATCAACGCCACCAACCCGACGCTATGGAACTCCTGGCGCGCCAGCCTGCTGCGCCAGCTGTACACCGAAACCAAGCGCGCGCTGCGTCGCGGCCTGGAAAACCCCGTGGACCGCGAAGAGCAGATCCGCCAGACCCAGAGCGCGGCCCTGGATATCCTGGCCCGCGGCGGTACCGACCCGGACGATGTCGAGCAGTTGTGGTCGCAATTGGGCGATGACTATTTCCTGCGTCACACCGCCGGCGATGTCGCCTGGCACACCGATGCGATCCTGCAGCAGCCGGCCGACGGCGGGCCGCTGGTGCTGATCAAGGAAACCACTCAACGGGAGTTCGAGGGCGGCACGCAGATCTTCATCTATGCCCCGGACCAGCACGACTTCTTCGCCGTGACCGTGGCCGCGATGGACCAGCTCAACCTGAACATTCACGACGCGCGGGTCATCACCTCCAGCAGCCAGTTCACCCTCGACACCTACATCGTGCTCGATACCGACGGCGACTCGATCGGCGATAACCCGGCACGGGTCAAGCAGATCCGCGACGGCCTGACCGAAGCCCTGCGCAACCCGGACGACTACCCGACCATCATTCAGCGTCGAGTGCCGCGCCAGCTCAAGCATTTCGCCTTCGCGCCACAGGTGACGATCCACAACGATGCGCAGCGCCCGGTGACCATCCTGGAACTGACCGCCCCCGACCGCCCGGGCCTGCTGGCGCGGGTCGGGGGAATATTCCTGGAGTTCGACCTGTCACTGCAGAACGCCAAGATCGCCACCTTGGGCGAGCGCGTGGAAGACGTGTTCTTCATCACCGACGCCAACAACCAGCCGTTGTCCGACCCGCTGCTGTGCAGCCGCCTGCAGGATGCGATCGTCGAGCAACTGAGCGTCAATATGGAACCGGATATCAAACTGTCGCGCATCAGCATCTGACTTAACATTTCTCCCTGTGGGAACAGATCCCTGTGGCGAGGGGGCTTGCCCCCGCTGGGTCGCGAAGCGACCCCAAAACCAGGCAGCGCGGTGCATCAGATGCATCTCGCATGCTGGTTTCACGGCCGCTTCGCAGCCGAACGGGGGCAAGCCCCCTCGCCACAAAGACTGTCCCGCTTTAAATGAGGCCCCCATGAACAACGCTTTGTCCCAGCTGCAGCCCTACCCGTTCGAGAAACTCCGCGCCCTGCTCGGCAGCGTCACGCCCAATCCGGACAAGCGTCCGATCGCGCTGTCCATCGGCGAGCCGAAACACCGTTCGCCGACTTTCGTCGCCGAAGCCCTGGCCGGCAATCTGGAGAAGATGGCGGTGTACCCGACCACCCTCGGCATTCCGGAGCTGCGTGAGTCGATCGCTGCCTGGTGCGAGCGTCGTTTCAATGTTCCGAGCGGCTGGATCGACCCGGCGCGCAACGTGCTGCCGGTCAACGGCACCCGCGAAGCGCTGTTCGCGTTCACCCAGACCGTGGTTAACCGTGGTGACGACGCGCTGATCGTCAGCCCGAACCCGTTCTATCAGATCTACGAAGGCGCGGCGTTCCTCGCCGGCGCCCAGCCGCATTACCTGCCGTGCCTGGACGCCAACGGCTTCAACCCGGATTTCGATGCGGTTTCGCCGGACATCTGGAAACGCTGCCAGATCCTGTTCCTGTGCTCGCCGGGCAACCCGACCGGTGCACTGATCCCGGTGGAAACGCTGAAGAAGCTGATCGCACTGGCTGACGAACACGACTTCGTGATCGCCGCGGACGAGTGCTACAGCGAGCTGTATTTCGACGAACAAACCCCGCCGCCGGGCCTGCTCAGCGCCTGCGCGGAACTGGGTCGCAAGGACTTCAAGCGCTGCGTGGTGTTCCACAGCCTGTCCAAGCGCTCCAACCTGCCGGGCCTGCGTTCGGGCTTTGTCGCCGGTGACGCGGACATCCTCAAGGGTTTCCTGCTCTATCGCACCTACCACGGCTGCGCGATGCCGGTTCAGACGCAACTGGCCAGCGTCGCCGCCTGGAACGACGAAGTGCATGTACGCGCCAACCGTACGCTGTATCGCGAGAAGTTCGATGCGGTACTGGAAATCCTCAGCCCGGTGCTGGACGTGCAGCGCCCGGACGGCAGCTTCTACCTGTGGCCGAACGTGGCCGGTGACGACGCCGCCTTCTGCCGCGACCTGTTCGAACAGGAGCATGTGACCGTGGTGCCGGGCTCCTACCTGTCCCGGGATGTCGACGGCGTGAACCCAGGGGCCGGGCGTGTGCGCATGGCGCTGGTTGCGCCGTTGGCGGAGTGTGTGGAAGCAGCGGAGCGCATCCGCGATTTCATCCAGCGCCGTAAGTAACCCCGCTTCCCCTGTAGGAGCGAGCAAGCTCGCGATGGTCGCCAACGATAACGCTGGCGGCCTGACACCCCGCGGTGTTCTGTCGTTCATCGCGAGCGTGCTCGCTCCTACATCTATGGTTACCCCCTTTTCTGCAATACTGTTTTTGATGTTGTG
>NZ_JBSVXG010000087.1:0-24598 GCF_054070595.1 Pseudomonas sp. SDO55104_S430
TACACAATCCCAATGTAGGAGCTGCCGAAGGCTGCGAGCTTTTGCCCTTCTAGCGGTACAGAGCCTTTTCCGCCAACTCATCGGCCACTCGCGCCGGCGAGCGCTTTTCCGCCTGTGCGTGCGCGAATACTTCGGTCAGTCGCGAACTGATTTTCGACAGGTGCGCGGTGATAGTCCCCAACTCCTCGCCCCGATGCTTGAGCGACACGTAGATCAAGCCGCCGGCATTGATCACATAGTCCGGCGCATACAGGATGCCCCGCCGCTCCAGTTGATCGGCGACGTCCAGATGGGTCAGCTGATTGTTCGCCGAACCCGCCACCGCCGAGCAACGCAGTTGCGTCACGCTGTGGCTGTTGAGCACTCCGCCCAGGCCACAGGGCGCAAGGATGTCGCACGGTGTGCTGAGCAACGCATCGTTGGCAATCGGATGGGCGCCCAATTGCTCCATGGCTAATTGCACCTTGCCGTGATCGATGTCGCTGACCAGCAGTTCCGCACCCGCGGCATGCAGCTGTTCGGCCAGCGCATAACCGACGTTGCCCAGGCCTTGAATGGCTACGCGCAGGCCTTCGAGGTTATCGCTGCCCAATCGCGCCATGGCCGTGGCACGAATGCCGGTGAACACGCCCATCGCGGCATGGGGTGCGGGATCGCCCGCCGATGTAGTGCTGGTGACGTGCTGGGTCTGTTGGGCGATGCAATCCATGTCCGCCACCGAAGTGCCGCTGTCGATAGCAGTGATGTAGCGCCCGTCGAGCTGATTGATGCAGCGCCCGAAGGCTTCGAACAGTGCGGCGCGATTGGCGACATGGGCGGGCCGGATAATCACCGACACGCCGCCGCCCTGGGCCAGGCCGGCCAATGCAGCCTTGTAACTCATGCCTTTGGCCAGGCGCACCGCATCCTCGATCGCGGACTCGTCGCTTGGATAGGCAAGGTAGCGACACCCTCCCAGGGCAGGACCCAGGCGACTGTCATGAATGGCAATGACCGCCTTCAACCCGGTGACCGGGTCCACGCTCAGATGCAGCGATTCAAGGCGATTGCTTTGCATGAGAGCGAACATCGTAAAGGCTCCCGAATCCACTTCTTGTAGTCGCCAGTATAGGCTTGCGCGCAAAAATTGCCGGAGCGCACAGGAATAAGCGAAGCGGCCGTTAAGGTATTCGGAAATATCCCTCAAGCCGTCTAACCGGCACTGGACGGATGGCCCAGACGAGGCTAAAACGAGGCATTGCCCGGAGATTTTCATGACCCCGCGCCAATCGTTTTTCGCCTGCCTGCAACGCTCACCGCCCGCGCTGTTCGAGGCGGCGCTGTGGATTGCTGCCGAACATGACAGCGAAGTGAATCCGCACGTGCTGCTGGAAAACTTCAAGACGCTCAGGCAACGGATCAGCGGCAGCTTGCCGATGCTGCCGGTCGGCGAACTGGCGCAACCCTTGTTGCGCTGCATGAATGACCTGGGATTTGCTCAGGACGACTCCACGCCCCTGCGTGCGCAGGCGGCATTGCTCCATCGAGTGCTTGAACGTCGACGCGGGCAACCTTTGGCCCTGGGACTGATTGCGCTGGAACTGGCCAGAGGCCTGGAAATTCCGTTGGTGGGAGTCAACTTCCCCGGTCATTTTCTGTTGCGGGTGCCAGGGGCCGATCATCTGCTCGACCCGTGCGGCGGGCGTCGTCTGTACCCCAACGATTGCCGCGAACTGCTGCATCGCCAATACGGCCCCGAAATGAAGCTCAGCGCCGATCACCTGAGCACTGCGGAACCGCTGCAAATGCTCCAGCGCCTGTCGCGCAATCTGCGCCAGTTACACCTGGCCAACGACGATTACATCGGCGCCCTGATCGACGCCGAGCGGGTTCTGGAGCTGGGCAACGGCACCACCGCCGACTATCTGGCCCGGGCGAGCCTTTATCAGCGGCTGGAATGCCCCAACGCTGAGCGCTTCGACCTGGAGCATGCCCTGATGCTGACCGACGATCCGATTCAACGGATTCGTCTGACCGAGCGGCTGGGGCATTTGCCGCCCAATTCCATCGTCCATTGACCGTCCCATTCCCTTGTAGGAGCGAGCTTGCTCGCGATGGTCGCAAGAACACCGCGGGGCATCAGACAGCCAGCGTTACCGTTGAGCTCCATCGCGAGCAAGCTTGCTCCTACAGGAAGCGGGTGGTGCGGCGGAATGCCCGCGTTATCGTTGGCCACCATCGCGAGCAGGCTCGCTCCCACAGTGGTCGGGTGTGACGGCGGGGGTGGCTTCGGAAGGCGAACGCACCTGAATGATGAGCAACGCCGCAATCACCGCCGGTATCGCGCAGAAGAAGAAAATCTGCTGCACCGGCAAATGCATCGCCAGCAGCAGGCTGCCGAACAGCGGGCCGAGGATCGAGCCGAAACGCCCTACTCCCAATGCCCAACCGGTGCCCGTGGCGCGGACCTGCGCCGGGTAGAAATTGCTGACGAAGGCATTGAGGGTCAGCTGCCCGCCGATGATGCAGAAGCCGGCGGCGAACACGCAGGCCACCAGATAGCGCGGATTGTCGTGGTTCAAGCCCAGCAGAATGGTGCAGACCGCCGCGCCCGCCAGGATGCAAGACAGCAGACGGACTTTGCTTTTCAGGCGGTCGGCGATCCAGGCCATGCCGATCGCACCGATGGTGCCGGCGAACAGGAACATCGAGGTCACCAGGTTGGCTTCGCTGAGTTTCAGACCACTTTCCAGTAGCAGCGTCGGCAACCAGCTGATCATGAAGTACAGCAGGATCAGGCTGACGAAGAAGGTCGCCCAGATCAGCATGGTCGGCCGTGCATAACCGTTGCGGAACAACTCCACCACAGTCAGCTTGCTGCCCTGCTCTTTCTCGTTCTGTTCGACGGACGCCACAGGCGGCTGCCAGTCCGGCAGCATACGCGCGGTGACTTTGCTCAGGCGAGCATAAGGCGGCGCATCGCGCAGCAGACGCGGCAGGGATTCAGGCAGCAGCCAGAACAGGAATGGAAACAGCAGCAGTGGCGTCACGCCACCGGCGAGGAACACCGCTTCCCAGCCGTAGCTTTCGATGAACCCGGCGGCGACAAAACCACCCGCCGCGCCACCAAAGGAAAACCCGCACGCGGCCAGCGTCACCATCAGCGTGCGCAGGCGCGGTGGCGAGTATTCCGACATCAGCGCCATGGCGCTGGGCATCGCGCCACCCATGCCGATGTCGCAGATGAAACGGGCGGCCATCAGCGTGTCCAGAGAATTGGCAAACACCATCAGGACGGTCAGGCAGGCGTAGATCAGGACGCAGCAGAGCAAGACTCGGCGCACACCAAAGCGATCCGCCAAGGGCGTCACGGCCAGAGAGCCGAGCGTCAGACCCAGCAGGTTGGCGCTGAACACCGGGCCGAAGGCGGCTTTTTCCAGACCCCAATCCTGGGCCAGGGCCGGCACCACGTAGCCGAGCACCTGGGCGTCGTAGCCGTCGGTGACCAGCAGCAGGGCCAGGAGGAGCAGAATCAACCATTGATAACGGGACACGGGACGGGCATCGAGTGCCGCGCGGAAGCTGGCAATCTGGTTGTGCATGGCAGGGTTCCTGTTCTTGTTTTAGGCGCACTCTGTAGGAGCGAGCATGCTCGCGATGGACGACAGGACACCGCGGGGTGTCAGGCTGGCAGCGTTATCGTTGACGACCATCGCGAGCGTGCTCGCTCCTACAGGAAAGCGGTGTTACGGGGTATCGGGCTGGTTCGAGGGGTGCGCCTTGATGAAGGCCGGATGCACAGCCGCCAGCGCCGCCACACGGCGAATCCGCGGGTAAGCCTCCAGAGAGATGCTGAAGCGCTCGGCCGCGTACAACTGTGGAATCAAGTACACATCCGCTACGCCGGGCGTATCGCCAAAACAGAAACCGTCATCGCCAATCAATTGCTCGACGCTCGCCAGCCCCTGGCTGATCCAGTGACCGATCCACTCGGTCACCTGGGTTTCATCGTGGCCCAACTGACGCAGCCGGTTGAGCACGCTGACGTTGTGCAGCGGATGCACGTCGCAGCCGATCAGCGCCGCCACGCCGCGCTCATGGGCGCGGGCGGCGAGGTCCCGGGACAGCAGCGGCACCTGTGGATAACGTTCCTCCAGGTATTCGATGATCGCCGGGGACTGGATCAGCAGTTCGCCTTCATCGGTGCGCAAGGCCGGCACCCGGCCCTGTGGATTGATGCCCAGGTACGCGGGCTGGCGATGTTCGCCACCGGGCGGCGCGATCAGGTTGACCGGCAGCGCTTGGTAATCCAGGCCCTTCAATGCCAGCGCGATGCGCACCCGATAGGACGAAGTGGAACGGTAGTAGGTGTAGAGCTCCATGACCCCTTCCCCTTAGCGCGCCGGAAGCACTTTGCCACGGCACTCGCCGAAACCGATGGAGGCAAAACCTTCACGGCTGCAACGGCCGCGCAGGATGATTTCGTCGCCATCTTCCAGGAACTTGCGCACTTCGCCCGACGCCAGCTCGATTGGCTTCTTACCGCCTTCGGTGATTTCCAGCAGGCTGCCGAACTGACCGCTTTCCGGCCCCGACAAAGTGCCCGAACCGAACAGGTCACCGGCCTGCAACTGGCAGCCGTTTACGCTGTGGTGCGCGACCATTTGCGCCACGGTCCAGTACATGTGTTTCGAGTTACTCAGGGTCAGGCGATGAGGCGGCAGGTTTTTCTCGCGCATGGCTTCGGTCAGCAGCAGCACCTCCAACTCGATGTCGAAGGCGCCAGCGGCCTGATCGCGCTTGTCGAACAGGTACGGCAACGGCTGCGGATCACCTTCCGGACGCGCAGGCTGGGCGCGACGGAACGGCTCCAGCGCTTCGGCGGTCACGACCCAGGGCGAAATGCTGGTGATGAAGCTCTTGGACAGGAACGGCCCCAGCGGCTGGTATTCCCAGGCCTGTATGTCCCGCGCCGACCAGTCGTTGAGCAGGCAGAAACCGGCGATGTGATCGGCGGCGTCACCGATGGCGATGGCATCGCCCATCTCGTTGCCGCGACCGATCCAGATGCCCAGTTCCAGTTCGTAATCCAGACGCGCGCACGGGCCGAAGGTCGGCTCGCTCTGCCCGGCCGGCAGGGTCTGGCCTTTCGGACGACGCACGTCGGCGCCGGAGGTGCGAATGGTCGAGGCGCGGCCGTGATAGCCGATCGGCACGTACTTGTAGTTCGGCAGCAAAGGGTTGTCCGGGCGGAACAGTTTGCCGACGTTCTGCGCGTGTTCGATGCCGACGTAGAAGTCGGTGTAGTCATTGATCTTCGCCGGCAGGTGCATCTGACAATCCGCCGCCAGCGGCAGCAGTTTGGCGCCCTGGGCTTCGAGCTTGCCGTGCAGGGTGCTGCCTTCGCCGAGCAGTTCCAGCAGGCGTTCGCGCAGGGCGACACGCGCCTCGCGGCCCAGTTCGAAGAAAGCGTTGAGCTGGCCGCCACGGGTGGCTTCGACAGCGGTCTTCGCCGCACCCTCGAACAGGCCGAAATCCAGCGCGGCCTCCAAATCGAAAATACGCTCACCAATGGCCACGCCGCTGCGGGGCGCCGAACCTTTCACGCTGAACACTCCCAGCGGCAGGTTTTGCAGCGGGAAATCGGCATGGCCGTTGGCCGAGGCAACCCAGCTGCGAGTGATGGAAGTCTGCGTCATGGGTTATCTCCGGGTCGGGTCGAAAGTGGCTGGCAGCGTGGACCAGCAAGCGTCGTAGTTGGTTTGCAGATGCGGGCAATCGAGGGCGAAACGGCTCGGGCGCAGCACCTGGCTGGTCTCGAACATGAAGGCCATGGTGTTGTCGATCTTGGCCGGTTTCAGGTCCGCATTCATCGCCTTGGTGCAGGTCTCGCCGTCCGGACCGTGGGCACTCATGCAGCTGTGCAGCGAGGCACCGCCGGGGACGAAACCTTCAGCCTTGGCGTCGTACTCGCCCTGGATCAGGCCCATGAATTCGTTCATCAGGTTGCGGTGGAACCACGGCGGACGGAAGGTTTTCTCGGCGACCATCCAGCGTGGCGGGAAGATCACGAAATCGAGGTTGGCCAGGCCGTGCACGCTGGTCGGCGAGGTCAGCACGGTGAAGATCGACGGGTCCGGGTGATCGAAGCTGACCGTGCCGATGGTATTGAAAAGTCGCAGGTCGTATTTGTACGGCACATTGTTTCCGTGCCAGGCGACCACGTTCAGCGGTGAATGATCGAGCTGAGTGCCCCACAACTGGCCGAGGAATTTCTGCACCAGAATAGTTGGCTGCGCGAGATGTTCGTAATGGGCAACCGGGGTCAGAAAGTCCCGCGGGTTGGCCAGGCCGTTGCTGCCGATCGGCCCCAGGTCCGGCAGGCGCAGTGGCGCGCCGTGGTTCTCTGCGATGTAGCCGCGGGCTTGCGGGTCGAGCAGTTCGACACGGAATTTCAGGCCCCGTGGCAGCACGGCGATTTCCAGCGGCTCCACGTCCAGCACGCCCAGCTCGGTGGCGATTCGCAGGCGGCCCAGTTGCGGCACCAGCAGCATTTCGCCGTCGGCATTGAAGAACACCCGCTCCATGGATTGGTTGGCGCGGTACTGGTAGATGCTGATGCCGGCCGGCTTATCCGCACCGGAATTGGCGGCCATGCTCACCAGACCATCAACGAAATCCGTAGGTTCAGCAGGAAAATCGAAGGCGTTCCAGCGCAGGCGATTGGGCGTCACTTCACCCAACGGGCCGCCGGCCAGTTGCCGGTCGAGCTTGATGAAGGCCGGGTGATTGGCCGACGGCTGGATACGGTACATCCAGGTCCGCCGCGCTTCGCTGCGGGCCATGGTGAAGGCGGTGCCGGAAAACAGTTCGGTGTAGAGACCGTACGGGGCTTTTTGCGGGGAGTTCTGGCCGACCGGCAATGCGCCGGGCAACGCTTCGCTGCTGAATTCGTTGCCGAAGCCCGACTGATAAGCCAGCGCTGGCGTCGTGGAATCAAGGTTCATGAAGCCTCCTGAACAGGAAACAGGTCGTGACCTTTTCGCTCTGCAGCAGAGGCCGAGGCACGCCAAAATTGTTTTTATCGTAATCCAATTACGAATAACGTAATTTGAATGCTATCGAGCGTCAAGCTATAAAGACGCCCATTCACCCCGCCCCTCACCCTATTGAACGACGGCGCCACCATGGAAAAGCCCACCAGCGACAGCAACGGTAAACAGAAAGTCCGCTCCGCCGAGGTGGGTACCGACATCCTCAAGGCATTGGCCGAGTTGTCGCCCTCGACGTCACTATCACGCCTGGCCGAACACGTGCAGATGCCGGCCAGCAAGGTTCACCGCTATTTGCAGGCGCTGATCGCCAGCGGTTTTGCCGAGCAGAACACCGCGACCAACCACTACGGGCTGGGTCGTGAAGCCTTGCGCGTGGGACTGGCAGCACTCAACAGTATGGACGTGCTGAAAGTCGCTGCCCTGCCACTGGCCGAGTTGCGCGACGAGCTGAACGAAACCTGCTTTCTGGCGGTGTGGGGCAACCAGGGCGCGACCGTGGTTCACATCGAGCCTGCGGTGCGCGCGGTGACGGTGGTGACGCAATTGGGTTCAGTGCTGCCGTTGCTCAGTTCTTCCACCGGGCTGGTGTTCGGCGCCTACCTGCCCAAGCGGGAAACCGTGGACCTGCGCGAGCAGGAACTGCAGGCCCATAGCGCCCATCCACTGACGGACGATCAGGTCTATGCGGCCATGTGCGAGCAGATACGCGCACGCGGGTTGCATCATGTGCATGGCTTGCTGATGCCGGGGGTGGATGCGTTATCGGCGCCGGTGTTCAACGCGATGGGCAATGTGGTGGCGGTGTTGACGGTGGTGGGGCCGACTTCACTGTTTCATGCCGACGAAGATGGGCCGGCGGCGCAGCGTTTGCTGGCGGCGGCGCGGGCGGTGAGTTGGCGGATGGGACATGAGGTCGCGGAACCGACACGGTCCATGTAGCAGCTGGCGAAGCCTGCGTCCGGCTGCGCAGCAGTCGTAAAATCAGCCATTGTGGTCTTTCAGGTAGACCTCGCACTCAGGTTTTGCGACTGCTTCGCAGCCGGACGCAGGCTTCGCCAGCTGCTACAGGTCCAGCGGTGCTTAGCCTTGCGCAATCAGCCCCAACTTCTTGGCCGTAGCCACCGCCTGCGTCCTGCGCTCCACCCCCAACTTGCTATGAATCCGCCGCGCATGGGTTTTCACCGTGTGCAACGAGATGAACAACTGCTCGGCGATCTGCTGATTGGAATTGCCTTGGGCGATCAGGCTCAGCACCTCCAACTCCCGCCCACTCAATGGGTTGTCATCCAGATGCACCGCAGGCTCGTCGTCCATGCCCAGGCGAGCGAGCAAAGTCGGCTGACGCAGCCGCAGATCGGTCAAGGCCTGCTGCAGATGGCAGCGCCTCACCAATGCCATCCCTGCCTGCAAGGCCGAGGTCGCGAGGTCCGTCTCGCCCAGCAGATCGGCCACTTCGCAGATGGCCAGCTGCAACTCACTTTCCAGCGCCAGCATCCCCTGCCGTTGCGCGTGTTCCAGCAATGCCTTGAGCTGCTGCAACGGATGCTTCGCCGTTTGCAGGTGGGTTTCGGCAATGATCAGCAGGTATTCGATCCGCGCAATCAGCTCCACAGTGGCGGGCGGCGCCTGTCGGGCATGGGGCCCGCGAAAGTGGCGCAGCACGCGGGTCAGCGCCTCCTGTACCAGTTCCGGACGCCCCTGCTGCAACCAGAAGTGACTGCTGATTTGCAGCAGGACACTGCGATACACGGTGTCGGGAATCTTGCGCTGCTGCATCAAGCGTTCGGCTTCACGCAAGCGATCGAATGCGAGGGCGTAATCCTGTTGATTGGCCGACACCTGGGCCTGTCCGAGAAAACCGTACAGCGCCCGTTTGTCCTGGCTGTAGAGGCAATCCTGCAGGCCGCTGCGGAAGAACTCAGCGGCCTTTTCATCCTGCCCCTGCCACAGCGCCAGACGCCCGCGGCGCAAGGCAATGCGCCCCAGCAGCGGCGTCGGGCGATCGGCCTGGCGGCTCAACAATTGGTGAATATCGGCCAACAGGCTTTCGGCGCGATGGGGAGCGCCGCGATGTTCGAGCAACTGCGCATGGTCGAGCTCGAGCAAGCCTTCGAACAGTAACGATCCCTGGGCCCTCGCCAGGCACAACGCCTCGCGATTGAGCGCCTGGGCGGCATCCAGCTCGGCATTGAGCAGAGCCTGTTGCGTCAACCCGGACAGGCACAACAAGCGCGCCGGCCAAGCCTCTGTCGCCAGCGCGGCCAATGCCTCGACAAAGTGCTCGCGAGCCGCCGCCATGCGCCCCTGCAAATGCAGCAACCAGCCCTGTTGCGCCTGCCAGCGCGCGAGCAGTTGCCGCTGGGACGCCGCCGTCGGTTGCGGAGCGAAGCGCGCCATTTGCTCGATGCACACCGCTGCCTGATCGAAGCGTCCGGCAAACAACAGCGCCGCCGTGGTCAGGCCAACCAGTTGCGGCGAACCGAGGGTCAACTCCTGCCCCTGATGCTCATGCAGATCCAGTAACAGGCGCACGTTCTCGCGGCGGAACAAATGCTCGAAGTTGAAGTGCTGCAACAGGCTCACCGCCGCCTCGAACTCTTCAGCCAGCAGCGCCTGCTCGAAGGCGCCCTGCCAGTCTTCTTCGGCACAGAACCATTGGCAGGCGCGCCGATGCCAGGAGCGCCCCACGATTCCCGGCTCATCACGCATAGCCAGCGCCAGCGGCACGAACACCCGCAGCCAGTCGGCGGAATCTTCCCAGGGCTCGATAAAGCAGCCCATGTCCTGCAACGCCTGCAACCACTTCGCGCCTTCACCGACGCCGAACAGATGCTCGCAGAGGCCGGCATTGAAACGTGGCAAATGGGCCAGCACCTGCCACGCCTCGACCAGTTCCGGCGACAGGGTGCTGAACAATTCGTGTTGCAGATAATCGAGCAACGTCGCCGAGCGCCCCTGCCGTTCCTGCCCCGCCGCCCACGGACAGCCCTCGAGCAAAGCAATGCGCACACCGGCGCACCAACCGCCGCTGCGCTGGACCACGCGCCTGGACAGACTGGCCGCCTGGGACGGTTCGACATGACCGAGCAACTGCTCGACCTCAGCCTCGGTAAAGGCCAGCGCCGGGCCGTCGCATTCGTACAGCTCATCATCGAGCAACAACCGTGGCCAGTTGCAGGACGGACGCCGACGTGAAGCCAGCCACCAACTCAGCGCCGGGTTGCTGAGGGCCAGCAGGCGATCGAGAAGACGGTCCAGTTCAGGGTGGGAGACGCGACAGTAGTCATCGATGAACAGCCAGGTCGGCGTCTGCAATCGCGCGAGATGTTCCAGCAATGCAGACTCATCCGTCGGCGCCAGCCCGAGCACTTGCGCCAGTCTCTGGAGGAAGTCGCCGACACTCAACGACGCCCCCGCCAACGGCAGCCAATGCACCCGGCAATCAACTGGCGCGCGCAACAGGCATTCGGTGATCAGCGCACTCTTGCCGCTGCCGGCCGGTGCGCAGAGCAACTTCACCCGCGCGGTGGCGGCCAGCAAGGGCTCGACCAGTCGCTCGCGGGACAGGTGGTGGGAAGACAAGCGAGGCAGAAATCCAGGACGGTCCAGACACGTCGTCATGGCAGTCATAGTGGTGCGCCTTTTTATCGTTGTGGCGCCACCCTAGTCCCCTCCGGAGCGCTTGTTGAAGAAGTATTCAGCAGGCTGATTTACAGCCATAAAAAAGGTGACCACGGGGTCACCTTTTTGTGTAAAAGCCTGTAGGACTTTTACCTCACACCTGTACTCCGCAGGGCTGCCGGCGTGTAGTCCCCGGCTTTTGCCGCGATGTTGAATTCGAAGCTGCGTTTCTCTTCGTTCTTCATCCCCAGGGCGATGTAGCGACCGGCGATCAGGTCATACAGCGCTTCGACGGTGTAGGCCGGCACCTGATGATCGTAGTAGAACTGCGCATGCCCCTCGGCCACGCGCCAGAGCTGGCCGCGACCGTCGTAGTGATCGGCCAGCGCCACCTGCCAGGTGTCCTCGTCGATGTACATGTGGCGCTTGGCGTACACGTGCCGCTCGTTGGGCTTGACCGTGGCGACCACTTCCCAGACCCGGTGCAGCTCGTAGCGGGTCAGGTCCTGGTTGATGTGCCCGGCCTTGATCACATCGGTGTATTTGAGGTCAGGCGAATCGAGCTTGTAGCTGTTGTACGGGATGTACATTTCCTTCTTGCCGATCAGCTTCCAGTCATAACGATCCGGCGCGCCGGAAAACATGTCGAAGTTGTCGGTGGTGCGCAGGCCGTCGGACGAGGTACCGACGCCGTCGTAAGCGACTTGCGGCGCTCGCCGCACACGACGTTGACCGGCGTTGTAGATCCAGGCCTTGCGCGGTTCCTGGACCTGATCAAGGGTCTCGTGAACCAGCAGCACGTTGCCCGCAAGACGCGCCGGCGCGGTGACTTCCTGCTTGAAGTAGTTGAGCACGTTGTCATCGCTGCCCGCTTTCAGATCCCCCAGCAGCGACGGCACGGCCACTTCATCCTTGAAGCGGATCACGGTGAAATCGCCATTGGCCTGCGGCGTGGCCTGGGTAATGGTGCGACGCAGGTTGCCGCCGTGGTAACGGGTGATGTGGTTCCAGATCACCTCGACACCGTTCTTCGGAATCGGGAACGCGTAGTAGCGGTTGCCGGTGAAATTGGCCAGGCCGTTGCCGTCGTTGATCGGGGTCACGTTCAATGCGCTGCGCTTGGCCGATTCGTAGATTTCCGGTGGCAAGGCGGCGGTGCGGTGGGTCGGGTACACCGGAATCTTGTAGGTTTCCGGGTAGCGCTTGAACATCGCGATCTGCCCGTCCGAGAGCTTGTCCTTGTACTTGTCGACGGTGGCCGCAGTGATGATGAACAGCGGTTTTTCATTGGCGAACGGGTCGGCCAGAAAGCCCTTGCTGTCCACCGCGCCGGCGTTTTTCGGGATGCCGCCGGTCCACGCCGGAATCGAACCGTCGGCATTGCCGGCCTTCTCTGCGCCCAATGGCGTGAGGCTGGTGCCGAGCTTGTTCGCCTCTTCCGGCGACACCGCAGCCATGACGTTGACGGCCAGCAAACCGAGGGCCAGGACACCGCATTGCAGAATCATCTTGCGCATGGAAATCATCCTTCTAAAGACGGGTCAGAAGTTCACGCCAAAGCTCAACGCCACGAAGTCGCGGTCCTCGAGCGTGTTGTAGTCGCCACCGAAGAAGTCGGTGTAACTGAGGCTTGCGGTGTAGGTGTTGCGGTAGTCCGCATCGACACCCAGGCTCACGGCCTTGGCACCTTCGTTGAACAGACCGTTCGGGCCGTAACCCGTGACGTCGTGGGACCACGACAGGTTGGGCTTGAAGTTGATCCCGGCGATGACGTTGTTGTAATCGAGGATCGCCCGGGCGCGATAACCCCAGGAGGTCGAGGTCACGAAGCCGTCGGTATCGCCGCCGAAACCGTACTGGCCATACACCGAATCGCGGCCGTAACGCAGCTTGCTGCGAGACTCCAGGCCACCGACATGCACCACCGCTGCTTCGCCCACCAGAGTGAGGCGGTCAGCGCCGGCGACCTGATCGATGAAGTGCGTGAGGGTGCTCTGGATCTGCGTGATCTCTTTGCGGCGGTAGCCTTTGTTGTCGGCCCCCGGCGAAGTGGCGATAGGCGAAGCGGCGCCGCCAGCGATGGGGTTGAGCATGGCCAGGGTCAGGTCATTGGTGTTGACCTGCACGGGTGCGTTGGGGCGATAGCTAATCTCGCCGGTCCACGCCGTGCCGGTGGACAAGGTGGTGGAGAAACTCGCCCCGTACAGGCGAATGTCTTCCGGGTATTCGAGGTAGTACTGGCCGCGACCGAGCATCACGCTCTGGGCCAGCCCCGCGCCGCTGCCAGGAGCGATGCGGTTGGCGGTGGCGATAATCCCCGGAAGGCTGGCCAGGGTGGACAGGCCGGCGGTAGTGGTGCCGACGTTGGGCGTGCGGCTGTGGTAGTTCATGAAGTACAGGCCGTACTCGGTGTCATCACCCAGCCAGCGCAATGCCGTACCCCACTGCCCCGAGTCCCGGGCATCGCGGTCGCCACCGCGGGGAACCACCACGCCTTCGCGGGTGACTTCGAAGCCCTGGCCGAAGGCCGCGGCAATCGGCTGTAAAGGTGCGATGGCCGGGCTGGCGACGGTGTAGTTGTTGTCGCAACCGTCGGCCACAACATCGTTGCCGAAGAAGGTGCCGCAGTTGTCGACGACGGTCTGGTCCCATTCCAGTTGATAGAAGCCTTCGACCGTCAACTTGTCGGTCAGGCCTTGGGAAGCGAACAGCATGTTGACGGGAATCAGGCCTTCCTTGATCTCGGCGCCTGGACGGCGGAAGGCGGAAACGTCGATCGGGTTGATGCTGTTGATCGAGTTGCCGATGAAGGTACTTTCACCCCAGCTGACCACCTGCTTGCCCGCGCGCACCGTGCCCGGCAGATCGGCGATGGAGTAGTTGTGATAGACGAAGGCATCGAGGATCTGTCCGCCCGAGGACTTGGCGCCTTCCTTGCGGTTGTGGTCGCTGATCGGCTTGAACGGCCGGTCTTCGTCCTTGAGCTCGAAGTCGTACCAGTATTTGCCACGGACAAACACGCCGGTGTCGCCGTATTTCAATTCAAGATCGTGAATGCCCTTGAAGATCTTCGAGAAGGTTTCGCCCTTGCCGAAGTTCTGGCGCCCGTCGTCACCGGTCGAGGCCTGCCCGCTGCCGCCGTTGGGGATACCCACCAGCGATTGATCCGCATCGCGCATGCCCCAGCTCGCGCCCACCGACAGCGACGAGTCGAACGTGCCCTCGATTTCCCCGATGTTGAAAGAAACAGCCTGCGCCTGGGCACAGCAACCCAAGGCCACCGCAACGGCCAGCGCCTGCGGTTTGAAGATGGCGCGCATTGTTGTTTTTGTCATGCGTCTTCCCCGGTGAGTGACAGAAGGCCTCACCCTACTGCCGCCCGCCGGGTGCGATAAGCGCACCAAGGAGGTATTCGCGATGTACCTCCAAAGGATTACCGGGCCTGTGGCGCGGGGTTTTGCGCAGGGCATGAATGAGTTCGATGGCAAGCCATCACCCGAACGCATGAACCCCACAAATCCCTGTAGCAGCTGCCGCAGGCTGCGTTCGGCTGCGAAGCAGGCGCCGATCAGTCGAGCGGGCTCATCAGGTAAATCGTGCATGCAGGATCTACGACTGCTACGCAGCCGAACGCAGCCTTCGGCAGCTGCTACAGTGAATGCGCGAGGACAGGCTACTGTTGTCCGCCCTGTAATAGTGCATGTCAGGAATCGCTGTTTTTCCACCGGCAGCAAAGCCTTACCCTGACTGCGTTTTCACAAGACGTGAAAGCCCCGACAGCGACAGGCAATCCGCCCTCGCCGCCGGCAACAGATTTCAGGTGATTTGAAGTTTTCGGCTCACCGCCCCGTGTACACCGACGTTGATTTGTAGCTCCTGGATCCAACGTCTTGCTTGGCCGCTGCCTTTGCAGCGGCCTTTTTTATGGGCGGGATTTTTTGGCGAACGCCAGGTAGGGTTACAGCGCGTACTTCTGCAGATTCCCCATCATTTCCTTCAGCGCTTCGATGTTGTCCTTCGGATGCGCCGCACCCTCGAAATCGCAGATCTGCTGGAAATGCTCGGCCACGTCTTCGGGCGAGAAACCGGCCCGTGGGTCGAAGCCGACGCCGAGGCTGCGTTCCCAGCGGACCTTGCCCATCCAGCCGCCGCCGACTTCGAACAGGCCCGAGGTGTCCTGGCAGTTTTCGCTGGCCAGGTACACCACCAGCGGGCTGACCAGTTCCGGTTTGAGTTGCTCGAACACTTGCGGCGGGATCAGGCCTTCGGTCATGCGGGTGCCGCCGGTGGGGGCGATGGCGTTGACCAGGATGTTGTTCTTGCGCCCTTCCAGGGCCAGGGTGCGGGTCAGGCCGTAGAGGCCGAGCTTGGCCATGCCGTAGTTGGACTGGCCGAAGTTGCCGTAGATGCCCGAAGTGGAGGCGGTGAAGATCACCCGCCCGTAGTTTTGTTCGCGCATGTGCGGCCAGGCAGCGCGGGTAACCTTGTAGGCGCCTTCGACGTGGACGCGGTAAACCAGGTCCCAGTCGGCGTCTTCCATCTTGTGGAAGGTCTTGTCACGCAGGATGCCGGCGTTGTTGACCACCACGTCGACGCGGCCGAAGGTATCCATGGCGTGTTGAACCAGTTTGTCGCCGTCGGTGACCGAATCGTGGTTGGCCACCGCGGTGCCGCCGGCGTCACGGATTTCCGCCACCACACGGTCGGCCGCCGAGGCGTTGGCGCCTTCGCCCTGGGTCGAACCGCCCAAATCGTTGACCAGAACCTTGGCGCCCTGTTTGGCGAACAGCAGTGCGTGCGCCCGCCCCAGGCCGCCACCTGCACCGGTGATGATCACGACTTTATCTTCGAAGCGTACAGATTGACTCATGGGGGGACTCCAGCAGGCCTTGGGACGATGGGTCCGAGTGTCAGGCACGGCGCTGCGGGTCACAATGAACACGAGGGAGGCTGAATAGTGCGCGATAAGGCTGGGGGATGATGAATTCTGATGGCGTTTACAAGATCACAGCCTTCGGCAGCCTCCACATAAGCGCTACCGAATGCTGCAATCTTTTCAGGAACACGCAACCTTGAGCGGCGGCAATGCCAGCCGGTCGCGAAACTCCAGGTAGTGCTTGAGCACCTGGCACGGCGCTTCGATCTGCGGGTAATGGCCGATGTCGTTCAGCAATACCGTATCCGGTTCGGCAATCAGCTCCCGATAGCGCGCGACCATGTGCGCGCCGGAGATCGGGTCGACCTCGCCATCGATCACTCGCAGCGGCACCTCGCCGCGCTGCATCGCGCTGACCCAACGATCGCGCTGCACGCGTCGCTCGGGAATGTAGGCGATCAGTTTGTGCATGACCCGCGGCCCGCGGTTGGTCTCGATCAGGCTCCAGAAGTCATCGATCACGCTTTCGCTGGGACCGGTTTTCGGCCCAAAGATATGCCGGAAACTCTTCACCAGACCATCGCGACTGAACGCGCGGCCGATCATCCAGCCCAATGGGCTGAGCAGCAGTTTCTGCATCAGCACAGGGCGATGGGTTTCCGGGAACAGGCCGCCATTGAGGAACACGCAACTGGCGATATTGATACGCGATTCGTAATGCCGCGCCAGCAGTTCCTGGGCCACGCTGTCGCCATAATCATGGGCCAGCAGGTGCACAGGCTCCGCGACATTCATGTGTGCCAGCAGCGCCTGTTGCAGGTCGGCTTGTTCGAGAAGGCTGTATTCGTGGTTCACGGGTTTGGCCGAATCGCCAAAGCCGAGCATGTCGCAGGCAATCACGCGATAGCGCTGGGTCAGCGGTTGCCACAGGTAATGCCAGTCCCAACTGGCGCTGGGGAAGCCATGGATGAGCAGCAGCGGCTCACCCTGCCCCGCCGTCCAGTAACGGATGGTCTGGCCACGGAAGATGAAGGTCCGGCTACGCTTTCGCCAGGCTGACAGGGGAATTTCGGCGAGTGCCATTAGAGTTTGTACCCCGGGTCCAGTTTATCGAGTTTGCGCAGCAGCGCCGGCCAGGCCAACGCCCCGCCCATGCCTTGGGCACTTTTGGTAACGCCGGCGATCATCGCCTTGGCTCCCGCCAGGATCTGCGGTTCGATGGCAATCAGCTCCGCGCCACCGGTCTGCGCCATGACCTGAATGTCACAGGCGCGCTGGAAGGTGAACATCATCAGGAAGGTGTCGGCGATGCTGCTGCCGCAGGTCAGCAGGCCGTGGTTATGCAGCATCAGGAAATTGTTTTCGCCGAGGTCGGCTTGCAGCCGCGCCTTTTCCTCGTGATTGAGCGCCACGCCTTCGTAAGCGTGATACGCCAGACTCGACAACACGAACAGCGACTGCTGGCTGATCGGCAACACGCCCTGTTTCTGCGCCGACACCGCAACACCGGAGGCGGTGTGGGTGTGCAGCACGCAAACCACGTCGTGCCGGACTTCATGCACCGCGCTGTGGATGGTGTACCCGGCCGGATTGATCTCGTAGGGACTGTCCATCAGCTTGTTGCCCGCCTGATCGACCTTGACCAGGCTCGACGCGGTAATTTCGTGGAACATCATCCCGAACGGATTGATCAGGAAGTCCTCGGTGCCGGGTACCTTGGCGGAGATGTGGGTGAAAATCAGATCATCCCAGCCATGCTGGGCCACCAGACGGTAACAGGCGGCGAGGTCCACACGGGCTTGCCATTCGGCGGGGCTGACCAGGTCTTTGACGCTCTGAGGCGATTGAACGGGGGCTACGTTCACGGCAGGGGAACCTCTATTTTTATTATGGAGTGTTTCCAATGACTACCGAGTCTAGTCAGCCCTCCCCGTTCACGGAGTTGCATTGGCAGCCAGCTTGATGGCCGAACGAGTCAGCGGCCAAAACAGTTTGGATCCATGTCAAAGGGCTGTCGCCAGAGAAGTTACGGGGCGCGCTTGGAGCCGCCCCGTCAGAAGCATGACGAACGCCGTTGCAGGGTTCGTATGGATCGGTCAGCCCTTGAGTGCGCCGACCAGTTCCGCAAGCCAAGGCTCGGCGTCCGCTTCCGGGTTGACGCTTTCGCTGGCGTCCAGGCGCAACATCGGCAGCACTTCACGAATGCCTAACTCACCGAACAACTCGCGCATCAGCTCGCCGCCGCCGCAGAAGGTATCGCCGTAACTGGCATCGCCCAGGGCGATCACCGCGCCCGGCAAGCCACGCCATTCCGCCGGCAACTGGTCGCGAATGGCGAAATACAGCGGCTGCACGTTATCCGGCAATTCACCCATACCGGTGGTGGAAGTCACGGCCAGAAAAGCCTCGGGGCCGAATGCCTGAAGATCGGCGAGGCTGGCACGAGGGCTGTAAGAGGTTTCGAAACCGGCGGTTTTCAAAATGCTGGCGGCGTGACGGGCGACTTCTTCGGCCGTGCCGTATACCGAGCCGGAAATGATGGCGACTTTCATCAATCTGATCCTGGAGCTGACTCAAAGACCCGGATATTAACAGCAGGGTCCCGATTGTTCTTTTAGAATGCCTCGAATCACCCACAAGGAAGGTTTTCACCGATGATCAACGCCAAGCTGCTGCAACTGGCCATCAACGCCTCCAACGATGGAATCGTGATTGCCGAAAAGGAAGGCGACCAGGACAAGATTCTGATTTACGTCAATCCGGCATTCGAGCGCATGACCGGTTACACCAGCGAAGAAATCCTTTACCAGGATTGCCGCTTCCTGCAATCGGGCGATCGCGACCAGGACGCCTTGCCAAAAATTCGCGACGCGTTGAACAGCGGCGGCTCGTGCCGGGAAATCCTGCGCAACTACAAGAAGGACGGCACGCCGTTCTGGAATGAACTGTCCCTTTCGACAGTGAAAAACCCGAACGATGGCCAGGTTTACTTCATCGGCGTGCAGAAAGATGTGACGGTGCAGGTCAAGGCACAGCAGCGGGTGGCGCAGCTTGAAGCGCAGTTGGCGCAGGTTCAGGCCGAACTTGCCGCACTCAAGGCGACGAACGGCGCAAACATTTCACAGAATTAGTTGTCACTAACTACAATCACCAATGACTTTGTAATTATATATTTCGAGCTAGCCATGCACCGCGACGCGCTCCTGACCCAGGATGAACTGGATTTTATCCAGACCATGCAGCACAACCCGGCACTCAACGTACGGGATGCGACGTCGAGCCTGCTCGTCAATGGCGGTTCGCAGATCCGTGACTTGCTCACGCGCCTTGCTGCCCATGAGCAAGTCACCATTCAAGCCAACTTCGAAAACCAGCAAATGACCTTCCCCCTGCACCTGGTGGAAGACGAGTTTCATGCGCTGCATCTGCGTCTTGGCGTGCCCAGCATCTACGAAGACGGGCCGCTGGTCCGGCCATGGCGTCTGGTGCTCGACGAACCGGTCGCCCTGGAAAACTCCAAGGGGCAGCCGGGTTCGATGTGGGTGCACGAAGTGTCGTTCAAGGGTGTTCTGCTGGAAATGCGCAACAAGACCAAGGCGCCGAAACATTTCGCGTTGTGGTTCAGCCCTTCGGGCTACGAGCGGATCGCCTTGCGCGGCACCCTCGAGAAGGAAACCGAACAGGGTTTCTATGCCTATCAGCTTAGCCAGCACGACACGGATGAAACCGAGCGTCTGCGCCAGTACATCCTGCAACAGCACCGGTTGACCCATCCGGCGCTGCACCTCTAACCGGCCTCAAGTATCCAGGTTGCCCGCCAGGAACTGTTTCAGTCTCTGACGCATCACCGCGCCCTCATTCCCCAGGCAACCGATCGATGATCCCGCCAGGCTCTGCTGAGCCAGATCCGACGCATCGCCCGCCAGCAACACCGGACAATCCACACTCATCGCCAGCCGATTCAGCCGCCGAGGCAATTCGGGGCTGGGCACATGATTGGAAAACAGCACCAGCGCCTGAGGCTTGATCCGTTCGCAGACCAGGATCAATTCGTCGAGCGGCTGGCCGATGGTCAATACGCGCACGCCGGTTTGCCCACAACTCAGGAACAGGGCTGCAATCAGCAACTCAAGCTCGCGGCACTGGCCTGCCAGAGCACTGACGACGACACGCCGCGGTTTGGTGTCCCGAACCAGTAGCAATCGCTGCAAAACTCTGGAGCGCAGAAAACTGTCGAGAAACAGCCACTCGCTGGTTCGACCGAACGAGTCCTGGCGCTGCAGCAGTTGTTTCCAGAGCGGGATCAGGATGTCCTGGAACACGACCGATTGGGTGTAACTGGAAAAGATCTGCGAGTAGACCTGGTCCAGTTGCACATCGTCGAACGCACTGACCGCCGCCTGGATCTGCGACTGCCATTGCGCGTAATCGGCCTGGACCAGTTTTTCGGGAATGATGTGCGACAGCGCCTGAAGCGGCGACGCCTTGGCGAGAATTCGGCCGATCTTGCTGACGGCCACGCCGCGCTCGATCCAGTCGAGGATGCTGCGCACGCGCTCGATATCGGCCATGGAGTACAGGCGATGCCCGCTTTCGGTACGCGTGGGGACGATCAGACCATAGCGCCGCTCCCAGGCGCGCAGGGTGACCGGGTTCACGCCTGTCAGGCGCGACACCTCGCGAATCGGGAAGAGTTCTTCCCGCTCGAACGAAAGGAGATTCGATTCACCTGGGGCAATGTCAGTCAGGACAGGCATTTGGCGATCTACATCCGTGTGTGATTTGGAGACTATTGTAACGCCCACTTCTCACCCACTTTCAAGACCTGGTTTGTTCTGATGGCAATTGAGTGTCGCAGACACCGCGCATGAAGGTCGCAACGGACACCCCCTGCAGGAGCGAGCTTGCTCGCGATGGACGTCAACGATGACGCGGGAAACCGGATGCCCCGCAGTGTCCTTGCGTTCATCGCGAGCAAGCTCGCTCCTACAGAATCAGAGGCCGTAGGTGAACGCGACGAAGCGCTGGTATAGTTTTGCTCTTACCGCGACGCGAGCCGTTCATGACTTCTTCCGCAGCTCCCATCCTCATCACCGGTGCCGGCCAGCGCGTTGGCCTGCACTGTGCGCAGCGTTTGCTCGAAGACGGCCATCGCGTGATCTTCAGCTACCGCAGTGAGCGCCCCGGCGTGCAGACGCTGCGTGATCTGGGGGCGACGGCGGTGTTCGCCGACTTCTCCAACGAAGCGGGGATCCTCGATTTCATCCGCGAACTGAACACCCATACCGACAGCCTGCGGGCCATCGTGCACAACGCGTCCGAATGGCTGGCAGAGACACCGGACACCAACGCGCAGGCATTCACCCGCATGTTCAACGTACACATGCTGGCGCCCTACCTGATCAACCTGCATTGCGCCGACCTGCTCGAACGCTCGACCCCGGCGGACATCGTGCACATCAGCGATGACGTGACACGCAAGGGCAGCAGCAAGCATATTGGTTACTGTGCCAGCAAAGCCGGGCTCGAAAGCCTGACCCTGTCCTTTGCCGCCAAGTACGCGCCGGGCATCAAGGTCAACGGCATTGCCCCGGCGCTGCTACTGTTCAACCCTGATGACGACGCGGCCTACCGCGCCAAGGCGCTGGCCAAATCCGCGCTGGGCATCGAGCCCGGCAGCGAGGTGATCTACCAGAGCCTGCGCTATTTGCTCGATAACCCCTATGTCACCGGCACGACCCTGACCGTCAATGGCGGAAGGCACATCAAATAAGTGTCCCGCGAGGATTTACCATGACGTTATCCCTGCCCCAGAAGCCCCAGAACGATTTGGCCGAAAGCTACCGCGAAATCCTCATCGGCCTGGGTGAAAACCCCGACCGCGAAGGCCTGCTCGACACCCCGATGCGCGCGGCCAAGGCAATGCAGTACCTCTGCCACGGCTACGATCAAAGCGTCGAAGAAATCGTCAACGGCGCGCTGTTCGCCTCCGACAACGACGAGATGGTGATCGTCGACAACATCGAGCTGTATTCGCTCTGCGAACACCACATGCTGCCCTTCATCGGCAAGGCCCACGTGGCTTATATTCCAACGGGCAAGGTGCTGGGCCTGTCGAAGATCGCGCGACTGGTGGACATGTTCGCCCGACGCCTGCAGATCCAGGAAAACCTCACCCGGCAAATCGCCGACGCGGTGCAGCAGGTGACGGGCGCGGCCGGTGTCGCGGTGGTCATCGAAGCCAGGCACATGTGCATGATGATGCGCGGCGTCGAGAAACAGAATTCGACCATGAACACCTCGGTGATGCTCGGCGCCTTCCGCGAGTCGAGCAACACCCGCCAGGAGTTCCTGCAATTGATTGGACGGAGCAAGTAGTAATGCCACAACTTCAACCAGGCATGGCGCGCATCCGGGTCAAGGACCTGTGCCTGCGCACCTACATCGGCATCAACGAAGATGAAATCCTCAACAAGCAGGATGTGTTGATCAACCTGACCATCCTCTACGCGGCCCAGGAAGCGGTGCGAGACAACGATATCGATCACGCGCTGAACTACCGGACCATCACCAAGGCGATCATCGCCCACGTCGAAGGCAATCGCTTTGCCCTGCTCGAACGCCTGACCCAGGAAATCCTCGATCTGGTCATGGCCAACGAATCGGTGCTGTACGCCGAAGTCGAAGTGGACAAGCCCCACGCCTTGCGCTTTGCCGAATCGGTGTCGATTACGCTTGCAGCGAGTCGGGCTCCTGCGTAGCAGCGGTAAGCTACAAGCTTCGAGCCGCAAGCTGTAGACTTGGGCCCACCGCAAACCATCTTGCAGCTTGAAGCTTGCCGCTCGAAGCTGTCTCGAAGAGATCCCCATGACCGATCAAGAACGCCTCGAACTCGAAGCCGCCGCCTTTCGCCGGCTGGTGGCCCATCTGGACAGCCGCAAGGATGTGCAGAACATCGACCTGATGAACCTCTCCGGTTTCTGCCGCAACTGCCTGTCCAAGTGGTACAAGGCGGCCGCCGATGACCGCCAGATCGAGGTCAGCCTCGATGATGCCCGCGAAGTGGTTTACGGCATGCCGTACGCCGAGTGGAAAGCCCAATACCAGCAAGAAGCCAGCGCCGAACAACAGGCGGCGTTCGCCAAAGGAAAACCCAATGAGTGATTTGACCACCCTGCGCGCCAGCCTCAAAAGCGGCGAACACGTTTTCGCCGACACCTTGGCGTTCATTGCCGCCGGCTACGATTACCAGCCTCAGGCGTTCAACAACGGCGGCGTGGAGAACGCAGCCGGGCAGAACGAAGGTTCGTGCAAGACCCTGGGCCTGGCGCTGCTGGAAGGCCTGAGCGATGAAGAAGCCTTGCTGGCGTTCGGCGAGCATTACCGTTCGGTAGTGGCGACGCCTGAAGGCAGCGACCACGGCAACATCCGCGCGCTGATCGCCCATGGGTTGGCCGGGGTGAAGTTCGTACAGCAGCCGTTGGCCCGTCGCTAACACCCCCCTCCCCCCCTGTAGGAGCGAGCACGCTCGCGATGAACGCCTGAACACCGCGGGGTGTCAGGCTGCCAGCGTTATCGTTGACGACCATCGCGAGCATGCTCGCTCCTACAGGGGTTCTGTGGGGTAATCACACATCCCGACTTTTAAGATTGACCCGTCCACTTTATTTCGTTTGCCCGCCACCGCTGCTCACGGCTTAGATAAAAAGAAGTCCTCCTTCTTCCGAGCCGGTCCTTCATGCACAGCGAAACCATCAGCCAGTCGATCAACATCGTTCACCCCGTCACCCTCAGCCACGGCAGGAACGCCGAGGTGTGGGACACCGACGGCAAGCGCTACATCGACTTCGTCGGTGGCATCGGCGTGCTGAACCTTGGCCATTGCCACCCACGAATTGTCGGTGCCATTCGCGAGCAGGCCACGCGCCTGACCCATTACGCCTTCAACGCCGCACCCCATACGCCGTACCTCGAGTTCATGGATCGCCTGGCGGCGTTCATTCCGGTCGAGTACCCGGTCAGCGGCATGCTCACCAACAGCGGCGCCGAGGCCGCGGAGAACGCGCTGAAGATCGTCCGGGGTGCCACCGGCCGTACGGCAGTCATCGCGTTCGACGGCGGGTTCCACGGGCGCACCCTGGCCACCCTCAACCTCAACGGCAAGGTCGCTCCCTACAAGCAGAAAATCGGCGTGCTGCCGGGCCCGGTGTATCACCTGCCCTTCCCCAGCCAGGACAACGACGTGACCTGCGCCGAGGCGCTGAAGGCCATGGAGCGCCTGTTCAGCGTCGAACTCGACGTCGAGGACGTGGCGTGCTTTATCGTCGAACCGGTGCAGGGCGAGGCGGGTTTCCTGGCGATGGATATCGAATTCGCCCAAGCGTTGCGCAAGTTCTGCGACGAGAAGGGCATCCTGCTGATCGCTGATGAAATCCAGTCCGGCTTCGGTCGCACCGGCCAACGCTTCGCCTTCTCGCGCCTGGGCATCGAACCGGACCTGATCCTGCTCGGCAAAAGCATCGGCGGTGGCTTGCCGCTGGGAGCGGTGGTCGGGCGCAAGTCGCTGCTCGACAAGCTGCCCAAGGGCGGGCTGGGCGGCACCTACTCCGGCAACCCCATCGCCTGCGCCGCCGCGCTGGCGACCCTGGATGAAATGACCGATGCCCATCTGCAGGCGTGGGGCGCGCAGCAGGAAGAGGCGATTGTCAGTCGCTACCAATCATGGCGAGAGCGCAAGCTGTCACCGTTCCTCGGGCGCATGACGGGCGTGGGTGCGATGCGCGGGATTGAGTTGGCCAATGCCGACGGCACACCGGCGCCAGCGCAGTTGACGCAGTTGCTGGCGTTGGCGCGGGAGGCGGGGTTGTTGCTGATGCCGAGCGGGAAGTCGCGGCATATTGTTCGGTTGCTGGCGCCGTTGACGACAGAGGCGGCGGTGCTGGAGGAAGGGCTGGACATTTTTGAAGCGTGCCTGCAGAAACTGACCTGATAACACCATCCCCTGTGGGAGCGGGCTTGCTCGCGAAGGCGTCGTGCCATGCAATATTTATGTCGACTGTCACACCGC
>NZ_JBSVXG010000088.1:0-24504 GCF_054070595.1 Pseudomonas sp. SDO55104_S430
GTTGGCAGGGTTGCAGCTGACAGACCGCATTCGCGAGCAAGCCCGCTCCCACAGGAGATTGATGGTGTGGCGGGGTTAGCGGCGTTGGAGGAGGCCGCGCAGGGCGAGGACGGCGGGGATGCCCAGGCCGAGCCAGCTCAGGGCGTCCCAGATGCCGTCGCCCAGCAGCGCGGCGAACAGGCCGGCGGCGGTGAACAGGGCGATCACCGTCGGGGTGCCGAAGACCTTCCAGAAATTCGACTGCCTGGGTTTCATGCCACGCTCTCCGCTTGTTCCAGCACCGGCTTGGCTGCCTTGCGCCGCACCACCCACAGGTAAACCCCGCTGCCGAGGACGATGATGGTCAGCACATCCAGGGTCGCCCAGAGGATCTGCATCGGCATGCCGCCGTAATCACCGAAATGCAGCGGCTGTGACATGCCCATGGCGTCCATGTACCAGGGCCGTTCCGCCACCGCCGTCACCTTCAGGGTGCTGGCGTCGATCAGTACGGGCGTGAGCAGGTGCGAAGTCAGGTGCGTGCTGCCTTTCATGAACACCGCGTAATGGTGTTCGCTGGAAAACCGTGTGCCGGGGAAGGCGATGAAATCCGGCTGCATGCCCGGCGCGACTTCCTTGGCGATATCGAGCAGGCGCGTGGCCGGCGCCAGTTGCGTCAGCGGCGGCGCATCGCGATACGGGGCGACCATCGCGCTCAGGCTGTCGTTGCGCCAGGCGGCGATCAACAGGTCGGCGCAGGCGCTGATCACGCCGGTCACACCCACCACCAGCGCCCAGGTCAAAGTCACCACGCCAATCAGGTTATGCAGGTCGAGCCAGCGCAGGCGGGTGGACTTGTCCTGGCGCACCGTGGCGAACTTCAACCGGCGCATGAACGGCAGATACAACACCGTACCGGACACAATCGCCACCACGAACAACAAGCCCATGAACGCCAGCAACAGCTTGCCCGGCAACCCGGCGAACATGTCCACATGCAGGCGCAGCATCAGCATCATGAAGCCGCCATTGGCCGACGGCATCTCCAGCGCCTCGCCGGTGCGGGCGTCGAGCATGAAGGTGTGGGACGAGTTCGGTTCGGTACCGGCGGTGGCCGCCATGATCGCGATCGCGGCGTTGGGCTCGTCCTCTTCGAAACCGAAATACTGCATGACTTCGCCGGGGCGATGCTTTTCAGCGGCCTGCACCAGTTGCTGCAGATTGAGCTGCGGCGTGTCCGCCGGCATTTCCCGCAATTGCGGGGCATCGCCCAGCAGATGATCGATCTCGTGATGGAAGATCAACGGCAGGCCGGTCAGTGCCAACAGCAGCAAAAACACCGTGCAGATCAGGCTGGTCCAGGTGTGGACGACGGACCAGCGGCGAATTGTTTTACTTTTCATTTCATGACCCTCAGAAATACCAAAGCCGTCCTCGAAGGACGGCCTGGGTACTGGGCGTGTCAGCTCAGGCCGTTACCACTTGTAGGTGGCACTGGCGACGACGCTGCGTTGGTCGCCGTAGTAGCAGTAGAAGCTGTCACAGGTGGAGATGTAATCCTTGTCGAATACGTTGGTCGCGTTCAACGCCAGCGAAGCACCCTTCAGGCTGTTGTCCAGGCGACCGAGGTCGTAGTGGACCGCAGCGTCGAACACCGTGTAGGCGTCGGCCTTGCCCAGCCAGGTATTGGCCTGATCGCCGTAGGTGTTGCCGGTGTATCGCGCACCGCCGCCGATGCCGAAACCGTCCAGCACGCCGCTGTGCCAGGTGTAATCGGCCCACAACGAAGCCTGCTGGTTAGGCATCAGTTGCAGACGGTTGCCCTTGAAGTCGCCTTTTTGCACTTCGGATTTGGCCAGGGTGTACGCCGCGATCACCTTGAGGTTCTCGGTCACGTCGGACACTGCTTCCAACTCCAGGCCCTTGACCTTCACTTCACCGGTCTGGCTGGTGATCGAGACGTTATCCGAGTTGGTGGTGGTGACGGACACGTTCTTCTGCGTCAGGTCGTAGATTGCCGCGCTCAGCAAGGTGTCGCTGCCTGGAGGCTGGTACTTGATACCCAGTTCCCATTGCTCGCCTTCGGTCGGCTTGAACGATTGGGTTGGCGAGGCGGTGGCGTTGCTGGTCGGCTGGAACGACTCGGCGTAGGACAGGTACGGCACGAAACCGTTGTCGAACACATAGCTGATCGCTGCGTTGCCGCTGAAGTTGCTGTCACGTTCGGTGTTGGTGGCATCGCCCTGATTGAAGAACTTGGTACCGGTGTGGACCCAGTCCTCACGACCGCCCAGGGTCAGGCGCCAGTTGTCGAGGGCCATCTGATCCTGAATGTACAGACCAGTCTGGTAGGTCTTCTGGTCGTAGTCATAGAACGCGCTGGAACGAGGTGGACGCACGATTTCCACGCCGCGCACAGGATTGATCACGTTGGTCGGCGGCGCGCTGCCGAAGATCGAGGTGTAGTTGGTATTGCTGCGCTGATGATCGAGGCCGATCAGCAAGGTATGACGCACATCGCCGGTGGCGAAGTCGGCCTGGAAATTGTTGTCCACGGCGAACTGGCTGATGTCTTCGTCGACGCTGGTGGTCGAGCGGCCCACGTTGCCATCGTTGTCGACCTGGGTGAACGGATACGCGCCGACGGTGATGCCCTGGAAGGACAGGTCGGATTTGGTGTAGCGCAGGTTCTGGCGGAACTGCCACACATCATTCAGACGATGTTCGAAGGCGTAGCCCAGCGCGTAGTAGGTGCGGTCGTAATATTCCCAATCCGGGTCACCCAGATTCTTGTGGTGGGAAACATCGCCGAACGGCATGTTGATCTTGGTGCCCTGAATCGGCAGGAACTGGCTGGTGATGCCGGTATCGTCACGGGTGAATTGCGTGAGCAGGGTGAATTTGGTGTCTTCGTCGATGTTCCAGGTCAGGCTCGGCGCAATGTTGTAGCGCTTGTTGTCGACGTGGTCGATCTGCGTACCGCTGTCGCGCACCACGCCGCTCAAGCCGTAGAGGAATTGGCCTTCCTCATCGATTTTGCCGGTGCTGGCAAAGTTGATCTGGCGATGATTGTCGCTGCCGTATTGCAGCTGGATCTCGTTGCTCGATTCGGCGCTGGGACGGCGGCTGACCATGTCCAGCAGACCGCCCGGTGGCGTCTGGCCGTAGATCGACGAAGCCGGGCCGCGCAGCAGGGCCAGGCGGTCGAGGTTCCAGGTTTCCTGTTTCGGGTTGGCGTATACGCCCTTTGGCAGCGGCAAGCCGTCGAGGAATTGGGTCGGTTCGAAGCCACGCACGCGAATCCAGTCGGCACGGGTATCGCTGCCGTAGCTGCTGGCGGTGATGCCCGGCATGTAGCGCACGGCGTCGTCCAGGCTTTGCACGTTGCGGTCGTCCATCTGCTCGCGCGTCACGACCGAGATCGAACGTGGAACTTCAACCAATGCAGTGTCGGTCTTGGTGCCGGCGGCGGTGCGCTTGGCGACATAACCTTCCACCGGGCCCCAGGCGCTTTCAGTGTTCTCAACGCCGATCACGTTGGTTGCCGGCAGGGACAGGGAGCCTTCCGGCACAGCCACCAGGGTGTAGCTGCCGCCGCTCTGCTCCAGTTGCAGACCGGTGCCGCGCAGCGCTTCACGCATGGCGCCTGCGGCATCGAACTGGCCATTGACCGGCGCGGAGGTCTTGCCCGCGGCCAGCGATGGGTTCAGCGACAAGGCGATACCGGCCTGGCTGGCGATCTGGTTCAGGGTGCTGGCCAGAGGCGCGGCCGGCAGGTTGTAGGCACGCACGCTGGACTGCTCGGCGGCGATCAGTTGGCTGCTGGCCATAGGGGTGCAAAAGGCAATGGCGACCGCCAGCAAACTGGGGCGCAACAAGGTGTCTAGCGAACGGGACATACAGCGGCTCCTGAAAGTAAATACTTCTCAATTGCCTAGGTGCCGGACGAGATTCGAAAAGTGATAGGGGTAAGTGAAAATAATTTCGATTCAGTGATTCTCAGTGAAGCTGATGGCCTCTTCGCGGGCAAGCCTCGCTCCTACAGGAACTGCGTGGAATCTGGATTTTATGCACGACGCAGCACCATTGTGGGAGCGAGCCTGCTCGCGATGAGGCCTGTCAGCCGCCGAATTTTTATGGATATACACAATCCCTGTGGGAGCGGGCTTGCCCGCGAAGACGTCCTCCCAGACACCACAATGTTTAGTGGTTGTTTAAAGCCAGTAGGATTTCTGCGGATAAAGCTGAAGGATGCTGTAGGCGATCTCCGAATTTTGCTCCAGAGCACTCTGCTGTCTTGTTGTGCTTTTCGGTGTCGGGCTAGTCTCCGGTCGTCGCTGATACCAAGCGATCGAGTGTGGTAACTCGGAACCGGACAACGACGTTATCCAGACACTCAGGAGCAAGATTCATGAGCAAAACAGATATGCCCTCCGCTTCAGACCTCAAAACCCCCGGCTTCACCCCCTTCATGTACATCTCGGACCAACCCCTGTTCCACGTCTGCCGCGACGTCCCCATCGTCGACGCCCTGTCCGAAGCCTCCAACCTGCTGTTCCTCGCCAAGGCCTTTGCAATGGATGCCGCTTACGCTAAAGGCTGCGACCGTCACGCGTGGGCGGCGCATTATTTGGCGGCGATGGGTAAGGCCGTGGTTGATGATGTGGTGAAGGTGTTGGAGCGGCGGCCTTTGCAGGCGGCGAAGAAGACAGAGGTGTAGCGGTAAAGCGTGCAATGAGCCCCGAGATTTCGGGGCTTTTTAGTTGGTGTCGGCGTACAAAGAACCTTTGTAGCAGCTGGCGAAGCCTGCGTCCGGCTGCGCAGCAGTCGTAAAACCTGAGTGCGAGTTTTACCTGAAACACCGCGCCGGCTGATTTTGCGACTGCTTCGCAGCCGGACGCAGGCTTCGCCAGCTGCTACAGGGGTTTCGTGAAAGTGCCGATCACGGTGCCAGAATCTCAAGCCAGGGCCAGCGAGCCTGATAACTCCTGGCCTTCTGCTCGAACAAATCCGGCTGCGGGTTTTTCGGGTTGATCCGTAATATCCCCTGTTCGGTATCTTCCAGACCGTTAGGCGCATACACCTCACCCGTTTCAACATCCATCCCGATACAAGTCCCAGCCACCAAATAGCGATCCACCCCATCCTGGGATGACTGAAGCGCCGGATACGCTTTGCCGAAACGCTCGCCATACCAAAGGTGCACCCGCGCCTGATTCTTGAACTCGACATTGACGCCCAGGTCCTGGAACAGGGCTTGAGCCGACTGAATCACCTCGTTCTCGGCCTCCCAGGACAGGTCCGTGTGGAAGTAGAAAACGTCGTAATCCTTGATACCCCAGTCCGCCGCCCGATTCGCCTGGTGATTCCATACGGCCTGGAACAGGCAGCCGGCGGTGAGCATGCATTGGTTGAGGTGAAGCGAAGGCAGGCGGGAGAGGATTCGGGCGTTTATCGGGTTGGTCATGGCAATACTGACCAGTTTTTCGGCGGTCAATGTCATGTTCGTTCCTTGAAGGGCATTGGTCATTGGCGGGCACGCCTATTGTAGGAGCTGCCGAGTGAAACGAGGCTGCGATCTTTTGATTTTCAAGGGCAAGATCAAAAGATCGCAGCCTTCGGCAGCTCCTACAGAGGGCGGGGCATCAGCGAGGTAATGGTTGTCTGTCAGGACGCCTTCGCGAGCAAGCCCGCTCCCACAGGTTCTGTGGCCTGGCACAAATTTCGCGGACCACCTCAAATCACTGTAGGAGCTAGCTTGCCGCGATGGTGGTCAACGATGACGCGGGTTACCTGAATGCCCGCGGTGTCTGGGCGTTCATCGCGAGCTGGCTCGCTCCCACAAGTTCAGCGGATGTATGCAAAATCAGCAAACACCCTCATTCCGCATAACCAAACCTCACCGCCCGGCTCTGCCCCCGCGTCGCCAGGCAGTAATACAGCGGACAAGTCACCACCAATCCCACCAGCCACGACAGGTCCGCACCGTCTACCAGATTGGCATACGGCCCGACATACAACGACGTGTTGGCAAACGGCAGCTGCACAATGATGCCGATGAAATACGCCACGATCGCATGCACATTAAACCGCCCATAGATCCCGCCATCGGCGCGGAAGATCGAGGCGATGTCATAGCAGCCACGCTTGATCACATAGAAGTCGATCAGGTTGATCGAAGCCCACGGCACCAGCACCAGCAACAGCGCCAGAATCAGCCCGATGAACTGCGAAATGAAGTCCGCCGACGCGCCCAGCGCCACCACGCAGCAACCCACCAGCACCACCGTCGACAACACCACACGCACCTTGATGCTCGGCGTCCACTGGCTGGCAAACGTCTGGATCGAAGTGATGATCGACAGCACCGCGCCATACAGATTCAGGGCGTTGTGGCTGATGATATTGAGCAGGAACAGCACCATCAGAATCGGCCCCAGCCAACCGGTGGACTGCTTGACCGCCGCCATCGCTTCAGTGCCTTCCGGAGTCGCCAGCACGGCTACCGCACCGAAGGTGAATGACAGGATCGTGCCCAGGGTCGCGCCCAGGTAGGTGGCGAAGAATGGGCGGCTGATGCCGATATCCGCCGGCAGGTAACGCGAATAGTCCGACACGTAAGGCGAGAAGCTGATCTGCCAGATGATCCCCAGCGACACCGTCGCCAGCCAGCCGGAGAGGTTGAAGCCGCCGCGGGTGAAGAAGTCCGCCGGCAGGTCATGGGCGAAGATGTAGAGGAAGCCGGCGAGCAGCGCGCTGCCCATGACCCAGGTGCCGATACGGTTCAGGGTATGGATGAAGCGGTAGCCGATCACCCCGATCGCCGTGGCGCTGAGCGCGCCGATCAGAATGCTGGCCGGCACCGGAACCGAAGGCACGATGCCGACGATCGACTTGCCCGCGAGCACGATGTTGGAAATGAAGAAGCCGATGTAGATCAACGCGGCAAAGAACACGATCAGCAGCGCGCCGTAACGTCCGAACTGACCCCGGCTCTGGACCATTTGCGGGATGCCCATGCGCGGCCCCTGGGCCGAGGCGAGCGCAATCACCAGGCCACCGACCATATGCCCCAGGGCAATCGCCAGCAGCCCCCAGAACAGATTGAGGTGGAACACCTGAACCACCATCGCGCCGGTCACGATCGGCAGCGGCGCAATGTTGGTGCTGAACCATAGAGTGAAGAGATCGCGGGCCTTCCCATGGCGCTCTGCGAGAGGAACGTAGTCGACCGTGTGGTTCTCGATCAACGGATCTTGCCGGGACATCTGGGACATAGGGTATGAACTCTAGTTTGTCTGTTCTTATCTTTGTAAAAGCCAAACCGGGGACGCTCTTTGGCGCCCCTCAGATGCGGACCATATTATGGTATTCCAACATTTTCACAAGACTGATCCGGTCCTGAAAATCGCATCTGATCCGCTTTCCTGCGGTATATCGACGCACTCCCCTACGCGCAAAGCCCCGTAATCATTGAGTTGAAGTGCTGCCATGCGCGTTTGTCGGCAGGCAATGAAAGTCCTTGCAAACTTGGTATTACGGTATACCATCAGACCTACAAACACATAAAAACCGCGTCACACCACCCGAGGAACGTCCAATGATCGATGCCGCCGTCTACAAACAAGTCATGGGCTCGTTCCCGTCCGGCGTGACCGTTATCACCACCCTCGATGACGACGGGCAGATCGTCGGCCTGACCGCCAGCGCCTTCAGCTCGCTGTCCATGGACCCTGCCCTGGTGCTGTTCTGCCCCAACTACAGCTCCGACTCCTATCCTGTGTTGATCAAGAACAAGCGCTTCGCCATTCATTTCCTGTCCGGCGGCCAGCAAAGCGAAGCCTATGCGTTCGCCCGCAAAGGCAAGGACAAGGCCCAAGGCATCGAGTGGACCCTGAGCGAACTGGGCAATCCGATCCTGGCCAACGCCACGGCGGTCATCGAATGCGAGCTGTGGCGCGAATATGAAGGCGGCGACCACGCGATCATGGTCGGCGCGGTGAAGAACCTGATCGTGCCTTCGCACGACGCCGGCCCGCTGGTGTATTGCCACGGGAAGATGGGGGCGTTGCCTGTTCTGGCCTGAGCCACCTCCCACAAGTTAAAAGAATTTGCAGCCATTTCGTATTATGGTATACCAATAACCATCAGCCCCGCAGTCGACGGGTCGACCACAAGAGATTCGAGGTAGCGTCATGAAATTTTCCCTGTTCGTACACATGGAACGTTGGGACGAAAGCGTCAGCCACCGTCAGTTGTTCGAAGACCTGACCGAACTGACCCTGATGGCCGAGGCCGGTGGTTTCAACACCGTATGGATCGGCGAACACCACGCCATGGAATACACCATCTCGCCAAGCCCGATGCCGCTGCTGGCGTACCTCGCCGCCAAGACCACCACCATTCACCTGGGCGCCGGCACCATCATCGCGCCGTTCTGGCACCCGCTGCGGGTCGCCGGTGAATGTGCCCTGCTGGACGTGATCAGCAACGGTCGCATGGAAGTCGGCCTGGCGCGTGGCGCTTACCAGGTGGAATTCGATCGCATGGCCGGTGGCATGCCAGCTTCCAGCGGTGGCCAGGCGCTGCGGGAAATGGTTCCAGTCGTTCGTGCCCTGTGGAAAGGCGACTACGCCCACGACGGCGACATCTGGAAATTCCCTACCTCCACCAGCGTGCCCAAGCCGATCCAGCAGCCGAACCCACCGATGTGGATCGCCGCCCGCGACCCGGACTCGCACAACTTCGCCGTGGCCAACGGCTGCAACGTCATGGTCACGCCGCTGATGAAAGGCGACGAAGAAGTCCTCGACCTGAAGAACAAATTCCAGGCCGCACTGGACAACAACCCGGACGTGCCGCGCCCGCAACTGATGGTGCTGCGTCACACCCACGTCCACACCGCAGACGACCCGGAAGGCTGGAAAGTCGGCGCCAAAGCCATCTCGAAGTTCTACCGCACCTTCGACGCCTGGTTCGGCAACAAGCAGACCCCGGTCAATGGTTTCCTGGCGCCAAGCCCGGAAGAGAAATTCGCCGGCCGCCCGGAATTCGAACTGGAAAGCCTGCACAAGACCGCCATGATCGGCACCCCGGAAGAAATCATTCCGCGCATCAAGTACTACCAGGAACTGGGTGTCGACGAATTCAGCTTCTGGTGCGACAACAGCCTGCCTCATGCGGAAAAGAAAAAGTCGCTGGAGCTGTTCATCAAGCATGTGGTGCCGGCGTTTCGCTGATTACCACCCTGCCCCGCGGATGCGAAGCCGCGGGGCGTGACTGACGTGCAGGGTCGATTTCCATGAGCATTGCTTCATGAACCATGGTCATCCTCAATCGCTCGCCCTTCCCTCCGGCGCCGCGCAGGCTTATCTGCGCGGTGAATGGACCGCTTCGCACCTGCATTTCAAGCGCCTGCGCGCCAGCGTCACCGCCAAGCAGAACGGCTTCTGGCAAATAGTTCACTGAGCAATCCCGAATACGAATCCACGTACCCAGACATCGGGCGTCAACCCCATGCCTTGGGTGCATCGTGCTTCGTCCGGCTCCTGCCGGGCTGGCAGGACGCAACAGCGTCCGGCTCATGATCAGGTTTGCCCCATGAACAATAAAAACGCACTGTTGATCATCGACATGCAACAAGAGGACGGTTTCGTCCTCGAACACTTCGACACGGTGGTCGCCAACACCGCCATCCTTCTGGAATCTGCCCGCCACCAACAGATCCCCGTCATCTTTACCCGCCATCTCAACAGGGCCGACGGTCTAGACCTGCCGCTCGGCGAACCCCTTGACGCCGACGGCGGGCCAAGCAGTTATCGCGCCGGCACCCGGCAGATCGAAATCATCGAATCACTCTCCCCACAGCCCAATGAAACGGTGATCGACAAGGGCCGCTACAGCGCCTTCCACCGCACCGATCTGGACAGTCGACTCAAGGCCCAAAACATCGACACGCTCACCATCGGCGGCGTGCTGACCGATGTCTGCGTATTGAGTACGGTGTTCGATGCCTTTGCGCTGGGCTATCGCATTCGTCTGGTCAGCGACGCCTGCACCACGACCACCCTGGCCGCGCATTACTCGGCGCTGTTGATCATGGCCAATTGGGTCTATTCGCTGGAAATGCTCACCACTAGCCAATGTCTTCGAGCCTTTGCCCAGCGCGATTACCTGAGCCTGAATCCCGACCAGCCGGACATGTTCGCCCACCAGCCCCACGAGCTGGAAAGCACCATCGCCCGTCTGCAAGCCCACCTCGTCCAGGTTCAGGAGTGATCGCCATGCAAGTCGAGAAAAGAAGCATCGATTTCATCCCGGAAACCGAACGTCACGGCCACCCCGGTTCGCTGTTTTTCATCTGGTTCGGCGCCAACATGAACATCACCACCATCGCCTCTGGCGTGTTACCGGTGGTGATGGGGCTCAACCTGTTCTGGAGTGCATTGGCCATTCTGGTCGGTTCGCTGGTGGGGGCGATTTTCATGGCCTCCCATTCCGCCCAGGGACCGAAACTGGGCATCCCGCAGATGATCCAGAGTCGCGCCCAGTTCGGCGTGATCGGCGCGGTGTTGCCGTTGCTGTTCGTGATGCTGATTTACCTGGGGTTCTTCGTCAGCAACACCCTGCTCGCCGCCCAGGCGCTAGAGTCGGTCAGCCCGTTGCCCGCCACCGGCAATGTCTACCTGATCGGCGCCTTGTGTTTCGTGGTTGCGCTATATGGCTACCGGCTGATCCATCGCTTGCAGAAGTTGCTGTCGATCCTCTCGCTGCTGGTGTTTGCCGCCGCCACAATCCTCGCGTTGCAGCTACCGATCCCGGCCGAACAGTGGCTGCCGACCGGTTTTTCGCTGTCGAAGTTCCTGGTGGCGGTGAGCATTGCCGTGACCTGGCAACTGTCCTACGCCCCCTACGTCGCCGACTATTCGCGTTACCTGCCCGGCAACACTTCCACCGCTCGGGTGTTCTGGTTCAGCTACGCCGGCACCGTCAGCGGCGGCGCCTGGATGATGATTCTCGGAGCGATCCTCAGCGTCGGCATCAGCGATTTCTCAAGCAACGTCGGCGGCCATGTCGCCGGCCTGTTCGGCAGTGGCGCGCTGTTGCTGTTCGCCTTCATCGTTTATGGCCAGGTGTCGATCAACGTGTTCAACCTGTACGGCGCCTTCATGTCGACCGTGACCGTGATCGAGCCTTTCGCCCGACTCAAGGTCACACCTCGGGTGCGCGGCGTGTTCATGCTGCTGATCAGCCTGCTGGCGACGGCGCTGTGCACCATCAGCCAGGATGATTTCATCAGCTTCTTCCTCAACTTCATTTTCTTCATGAGCTACTTCCTGATCCCCTGGACGGCAATCAACCTGGTGGACTACTACTGCCTGCGCAAAGGCCAGTACCGGATCGATGACATTTTCGATCCCGACGGTGTGTACGGGCGGGTCAACTGGATCGCCTGTGGCAGCTTCGTGCTGGCGATTGCCCTGGAAGTGCCGTTCATGAACACCACGCTGTATGTCGGTCCCGTTGCTACGGCGCTGGATGGCGTGGACCTGGCGTGGCTGGTGGGGTTGCTGGTGCCTGCGGTGAGTTATTACGGGTTGATGAAGCGGGCGATTGGCAAGCCGGTTTTGACCAGCACGTCATAACACTACCCACCTGTAGGAGCCGAGCTTGCTCGCGATGGACGTCAACGATGACGCGGGCCGTCTGATTCCCCGCGTTGTCCTGTCGTGCATCGCGAGCAAGCTCGGCTCCTACAGGGTTCAGCGTCGAGAAGCTTTGTATCGCAATGTATCTACACTTCCCCGCGATACAAAACGCTTCACCCGCGCGCTTTTCTGAAATAGCCCGGATACCTCCCTGCCCTTAAATGTGAACCACGGCCTTCACCGCCTGGCCACCACTGAATAAGGAGCTCCACCATGAACGTGCATTTTTCGAAATCCAACGCCGATAAAAATCGCCGCCATCTGGTGGGTTCCACTGTTCTTGCCCTGACCCTGGGCGTCCTGGGCGCCATCAATGCCCAGGCGAGCACCACGCCAACCACCGCGCCTGTCGCCGCTTCCGTCAACGCCGATACCCCGTTCGGCCCGCTCAAGCACATCAAGGCCGGCCTGCTGGACGTGGCCTACGCCGAAACCGGCCCCGCCAATGGCCCGGTGGTGATCCTGCTGCACGGCTGGCCGTACGACATTCACAGCTACGACGAAGTCGCCCCGCTGCTCGCCGCCAAGGGTTATCGCGTGCTGATGCCTTACGCCCGGGGTTATGGCGATACCAAATTCCTGTCCGACAAAACCCTGCGCAACGGCCAGCCCGCTGCACTGGCCAGTGACGTGATCGATTTCATGGACGCGCTGAACATCAAACAGGCGGTGCTCGGTGGCTACGACTGGGGCGCGCGTTCGGCGGATATCGTCTCGGCGTTGTGGCCTGAGCGGGTCAAGGCGCTGGTGTCGGTCAGCGGTTACCTGATCGGCAACCAGGCCGCCGGCAAGAACCCGCTGCCGCCCAAGGCTGAATTGCAGTGGTGGTACCAGTTCTACTTCGCCACCGACCGCGGCCGCGATGGCTACCAGAAAAACACCCACGATTTCGCCAAGTTGATCTGGCAGCTGGCTTCGCCGCAGTGGAAGTTCGATGACGCCACCTACGACCGCAGCGCCGCCGCCCTGAACAACCCGGATCACGTCGCCATCACGGTCTACAACTACCGCTGGCGCCTGGGCCTGGAAACCGGCGAAAGCAAGTACGACGCCCTGGAGCAGAAGCTGGCCAAGGCCCCGTCCATCAGCGTGCCGACCATCACCATGGAAGGCGACGCCAACGGCGCGCCGCACCCGAAAGCCGAGGACTACCGCCAGCGCTTCACCGGCAAATACGAGTACCGGCTGATTTCCGGCGGCATCGGTCACAACCTGCCGCAGGAAGACCCGCAGGCGTTTGCCAAGGCGATCATTGATGCCGATCACTTGTAAGCTCGCGAGGCGAAAAGATCTTCTGGAAAAATGAACGGGTGTTTCTTAATTATTCAGTTTTCGAAACACTCACCCAGGGATAACTTGATCGTAAGTCCGGCAAGCGCCGTTGGCCGGTTAACCTTGTAGGAGCCGGGCTTGCCCGCGAAGAGGCCGGGACATCCAACATCAATGTTGGCTGATCCGACGCCTTCGCGGGCAAGCCCAGCTCCTACAATGGATAGGGGTGTGCAATCTTTTTTCGCCAATCCTGCCCATTGATTTCTTGCGATCCGAGGTAAGTCCCATGTCTGAACAAAAACTGGCTGTGCACGCGCCTTACAACGGCGCCCTACTCGGTCATGTCGTCGCGGCCAGCGCGGCCGATGTCGAGCAGGCGCTGAGCGTCGCCCATGGCCTGTATCGCGATCGCAGCCAATGGCTGAGCAAGCCTCGGCGCATCGAAATCCTGCACCGTGCGGCCCAGTTGGTCACCGAACGCAAGGTCGAGATCGCCACCCAGGCGGCCAGCGAAGGCGGCAAGCCGCTGAAGGATTCCCTGGCTGAAGTGGAGCGCGGTATCGACGGCATCCTCAACAGCATCGAAGTGCTGCGCACCGAGGGCGGCCATGTGATTCCGATGGGCGTGAACGCTGCGTCGGCCAACCGTGTGGCCTTCACCCAATTCGAGCCGATTGGCGTGGTGGCGGCTGTTTCCGCCTTCAACCACCCGTTCAACCTGATCGTGCACCAGGTGATCCCGGCCATCGCCGTCGGCGCGCCGGTGATCGTCAAGCCGGCGGGCAACACCCCGCTGAGCTGCCGCACCCTGATCGATATCCTGACCGAAGCCGGCCTGCCGCAAGGCTGGGCGCAGATGCTGCTGCCGGCGGACAACACCATCACCGGCAAACTGGTGTCCGACCCCCGGGTAGGTTTCTTCAGCTTCATCGGTTCGGCGAAAGTCGGCTGGATGCTGCGTTCGACCCTGGCGCCGGGTGCCCGTTGCGCCCTGGAACACGGTGGTGTGGCGCCAGTGATGCTGGCCGCCGATGCCGATCTGGACGACTCGTTGCCGCGCATCGCCCGTGGCGCCTTCTTCCATGCCGGCCAGGTTTGCGTCAGCGTGCAGCGAGTGTTCTGCCACCGCAGCATCGCCGAGCAAGTGGCCGAGCGTCTGGGCCAACTGGGCGATGCCATGGTGGTCGGCGATCCGACGGATGCACGGACCGATGTCGGCCCGCTGATCACCGAGCGTGAAGTCGCTCGCGTCAGCCAGTGGGTGGACGAGGCCGTCGCCGGCGGCGCGCGCCTGATCTCCGGTGGCCGTGCGCTGGGCAACAACTGCTACGCGCCGACCGTGCTGCTCAACCCGTCCATCGACTCCAATGTGATGCAGAAGGAAGTGTTCGGCCCGGTGGTCGCGGTGTATGCCTACGACGATCTGTCTGAAGCGATCGGGCTGGCCAACTCGCTGCCAGACTCCTTCCAGGCCGCGGTCTTCACCCAGAACCTGGACACCGCCATGCAGTGCTACCAGGAACTGGACGCCACCGCCGTGATGATCAACGAAAGCACCACCTTCCGCGTCGACTGGATGCCCTTCGCCGGCGCCCGCCAGTCCGGCCACGGCGTGGGCGGCATCCCTCACACCATGAAGGAAATGCAGACCGAGAAAATGATGGTCTGGCGGTCCAAGGCCGTGCGCGGCTGATCAGCGGTCCACCCTTCAATGGGTGGACAACACAAAACCTGTAGGAGCGAGGCTTGCCCGCGAAGGCGTCAGGTCAGTCAATATTTGCTTTGACTGATACACCGCAATCGCGAGCAAGCGCACTCTCGCAAATTCAGACCAGCCCCCGGCTACCCGCATACGCCACCACCACCTGATTCAACGCAGCACTCAACTGGCGCTCATCCGCGGTTTCCAGTGCCGCCTCCAGGCTGTCCATGTACCCCAGCAACTGCGCCTTGACGTGTTGCGCGAACTCGGGGCTGACTTCCTGATCCTCGTAAAACAGCACATACGCACGACAGAACTCGCCGATCACGAAACACATTGCCGCGTGTTCGGGGATGCTGCGGATGATCTGCTCGCACTGCACCCGCACGCGTTTGAAGGCGTCGGTGCCGGGCAATGCCTGACGAAACTCCTGGACTGCGGTTGTGAAATTCATGGCGTACTCCTCGGACCTGGTTAACGATCGAATGAAAGGCGCTGGCCGTGCAGGCCGCAGAGAATGGCTGTGCCATCCCAGACCCGTTGGCCGTTGACGAACGTGCTGACGATGCTCGATGAAAAGGTGCTGCCCTCGAACGGACTCCAGCCGCATTTGGACAGGACTTCGCTGCGCTGCACGGTATGTGGCCGGTCCGGATCGACCAGCACGAGATCAGCCGCATAACCCTCGCGCAGAAAACCGCGACCGCTGACGTCGAACAACTGCGCCGGGGCATGACTGACCGCTTCGACCACCCGTTCCAGCTTCAACTCACCGGCAAACACCCGCTCCAGCGCCACTTGCAGGGCGAACTGCACCAGCGGTACCCCCGACGGCGCTTTCTGGTAAGGAGCGTTTTTCTCTTCGAGCAGATGCGGCGCATGATCAGTCGCCAGCACGTCGAGGCGACCTTCGGCCAGAGCCCGGACAATCGCCTGACGGTCACGCTCGCTCTTCACCGCCGGGTTGCACTTGAGCCGCATCCCTAGCCGCTGGTAGTCACTGTCGTTGAAGTGCAGGAAATGCACGCAGGTTTCGGCCGTGATGCGCTTGCCCTCCAGCGGCCCGGGCTCGAACAGCGCCAGCTCTTCGGCGGTGGAAATGTGCAACACATGCAGGCGCGCGTCGTGTTTGCGCGCCAGGGCAATGGCCAGCCGGGTCGACTTGATGCACGCCTCGCGGGAGCGGATCAGCGGGTGCAGATGCGCAGGCAGGCTCTCGCCATAGCTGCGCAGCGCCTTTTGCAGGTTTTCCTCGATCATCGGCGAGTCTTCGCAATGGGTGATGATCGTCACCGGCGAGTCGCGGAAGATGCCGTTCAACACTGCTGGATCATCCACCAGCATGTTGCCGGTGGACGCCCCCATGAACACCTTGACCCCGGGTGTGCTCTTCGGATCGATCGCGCGGATCGCCTCAAGGTTGTCGTTGCTGGCACCCATGTAAAACGCGTAATTGACCACCGAAGATTGCGCCGCGATGGCGTACTTGGCTTCCAGCGAGTCGCGATCCAGCGCTGGCGGCCGGGTGTTGGGCATCTCCATGAAACTGGTGATGCCGCCTGCCGCACAAGCCCGGGATTCGCTGGCGATGTCCGCCTTGTGGGTCAGGCCCGGTTCGCGGAAATGCACCTGGTCATCGATCATTCCCGGCAACAGCCAGAGCCCGGTGGCGTCGATCACCTGCTCCCCGGCGCGGGGATCGAGCGTCGGCGCAATCTGCGCGATCAGCCCGTTTTCGATCCGCAGATCGCTGCAAAAGCGCTGGCCCTCATTCACCAGCGTGGCGTGGCGAATCAGCCACGAATCAGGTGAAACAGTCATAGCGTCAGCTCCTGCATGGCGTGGTACAGCACTTGAGTGGCCTCGATGAAATCATCGAGCGCCATTGCCTCGTAAGGATTGTGTGAACCGTGCTGGTTACGGATGAAGAGCATGGCGCTGCTGATTCCGGCGTTGGCGAAAACTGCAGCGTCATGCCCTGCACCACTCGGTGTCAGGACGCCTTCCCAGCCATGCTCGCGGGTCGTGCGCACGAAGGCGTCGACCCAGGGCTGATGCATGGCCGCCGGTTGCGTGTCGATGCGTTTGTCGAACTCGAAACGAACCTGGCGACGTTCCTCGATCTGGCGGATTTCCGTCTCGATCAAGGCATAAAAGGCGTCCAGCGTAGGTTGATGCAGGCTGCGGATTTCCAGGCTGAAATTCACTTCACCAGGAATGCGCGAGACTGCGTGATGAGCGGCGTTGGTGCCCAGGGTGCCTACCGTGACCACCAGATCGCGGCCGTCTTCCAGCCACTGGCCCCACAGCTCGTCGATGTGCGCCACCAGCTCACTGACGGCGAAAACCGAATCGTGGCGGTCTTCGCGGGACACGGCCCCGGAATGACCGTCCTCGCCCAGGCAACGCACCCGGTTGTGGCGCAGATTGCCGCGAATGCCGGGCACGATGCCGATGGCCTGACCCATTTTTTCCAAGGACTCGGCCTGCTCGATATGCACTTCCAGATAGCCGGCGAACTGCTCGCGATCGATCAGCCACTGCCGGCTGCGGATCGCCTCCAGGTCCGCGCCCACCGCCTGCATCGCTTCGCCCAGGGTTTGCTGATTGAAGCGGTTGACCAGGGTCAGATCGGCGGAGGTGAGGCCACCCATCAACGCCCGCGAGCCGATGTAGGACTTGCCGAACCAGGCGCTCTCCTCACCGCGCAGGCCCAGCACACGAATCGGTCGCGGGGTGCGCACCGCCTCCCGATCCAGCCGGCACAGGCACAGCAATCCTGCGACCACGCCCGCCAGACCATCGTAATTGCCGCCTTGAGGCACCGAGTCCAGGTGCGAGCCGATCCAGATCGCCGGCTGACCATCGTCATCGGCCCGCTGGAAAATCACGTTACCGGCACGGTCGCTGTGCACCTGCAAACCGTTGTCCCGGGCGAACTGAGTCAGGTAGTCGATCGCGGCGTTTTCACCGGCGCCATAGCTCTGGCGGGTGATGCCGATTTCCGGGTCCAGGGACAGTTCGCCGATCTCGCTGAACATCCGCTGTGCCTGCTGTTTCCAGAGCGCGTTCATGGCAAGGCTCCAAAGGCAGGGGCCGGGGAATCGTCGAGACTGCCGATCAATGAACTCAAGCGGCTGACGCCCTTGCGCCGGCAAAACACTTCCAGCTCGTTGACCATCAGGTTCATGGTCTTGGGGTGGATGAAGGTCGCCGTGCCGACCTGCACCGCGCTTGCCCCGGCATAGATGAACTCCAGCGCATCGTCGGCGGTGGCGATGCCGCCGCAACCGATCACCGGAATCTGCAGGGCTTTGGCGCACTGATAGGTCAGTCGCACCATCAGCGGTTTGATCATGGCGCCGGAAATGCCGCCCATGAAATTGCCCAGCCGCGCCCTGCCCTTTTCAATGTCGATCGACAGCCCCAGCAAGGTGTTGCCCACCACCACTGCATCGGCGCCTTCGTCCTGCGCGGCCAGGGCGATGTCGACGATCTCGCCGGCATTGGGGGTCAACTTGACCCACAGCGGCAGCGAGGTGCTGGCGCGCATCAACTTGATCACCTCCCGCGTGCTGTCGGCATGCATGCCGAAGGACGCGCCGTGGGCTTCGATGTTGGGGCACGAGATATTGGCCTCGATGCCCGCCACTCCCGGTACGTCGCTCAAGCGCGCGGCCAGTTCGGCAAAACCCTGAGCGCTGGGTGCGGAGATGCTGACGATCAGCGGCGAATCGAAATTGCGATAGAACGGCACCACCTTTTCGATAAACAGGTCGGCGCCTTTGCTCGGAATACCGATGGCATTCATCATGCCGTCGGCCAGTTCGCAGACCCTGGGCATCGGGTTGCCGCTGCGTTTTTCGCTGGTGATGGTCTTGGTCACCAGCGCACCCAGGGCATTGAAGTCCAACAGGTGAGTGAGCTCTTCGGCGAAGGTGCCGGACGCCGGCATCACCGGGTTCTTCAGGCGCAAGCCGCCGATGTTTACGCTTAGATCGATCATTCCAGCACCTCCGCCAGGTCGAACACCGGGCCTTCCAGACACACACGTTTGCCGATTTTCAAACCATCGACTTCGAACACATCGACGCAGCATTGGCACATGCCCAGGCCGCACACCATTTGCTGCTCCAGGGCAACCTGCCCGGCCAGCTGCAATTCGGCCGACAGGCGTTTGAGCAGGCGGGTCAGGCGTTTCGAGCCGCAGGTGAACAAGGCGTTGCTGCCCTCACGGGCAATCACCTGACGCAACAGGCTTTCGAGGTTTTCCAGGGAACTGCTGCCGTCTTCGTCCAGCACGCAGATGACCTCGGCACCAAGGGAAGCGAAGCGTTCGCGGGACAACAGGCTCTTTTCGCTGCGGGCGCTGAGCACGGCGGTCAGCTTGATGCCCAGGGCATGGGCCGCTTCGGCCAGCGGTGCCAGGGTCGCCAAGCCCACGCCGCGGGCGACGATGGTCATGTGCTGCCACTGCGGGTCGAGGTCGAACCCCTTGCCCAGTGGACCGAGGATTTCCAGAGTCTGCTGTGCGCCAAGGGTTTCCAGGCCGAAGGTGCCCTTGCCGGTGACCTTGTACAGAAACTCCACCTGGCCGCTGGCCGGATCGGCCTTGTAGGTGCTCATGGGACGACGGAAAAACGGTTTGTGCTCGCCTTCGCTGGGGCACAGCAGGTTGAAAAACTGCCCCGGCTGCGAGTGACAGGCCGCGCCATCGGCCTGCAGGATCAGACGCTTGTACTCGTCGTTGACCCATTCGTTGGACAGCACCACAGCCAGCGTATCGTTGGGCGGTGTGACGGCAATGGCCTGGCAGCAGCTTGAAATCCCGCTCATGTTTAAAGCCCTCTTTGTTCTTGTTCAGTGCTTTGTCTAATTTTTGATACTGTCGAGCCAAAAGAATCGCAACGTTGCCTGTAACCACGGCAACGTTGCGCTTCCCTACTTCAGTTATGGATTGACTCTACGCTTTGAAAAGCTGTTTGTCTAATTATTGATACAGCATTTCGGAAAAAAATTTCGCCGTGCGAAAGTCCCGATTCAAGCCTTACTTTTGTGCTGCTGCCTGAGGTTGTGCCACCTGTGCCGAGCCACTGTCGCCCTGGCTGCGCGGCAGCAGCAACAGCGTCGCGGCCATGGCCATCAGGTAGATCGATGCCAGCAGCATGATTGCCGCCGAGAACGAATACGCCAAGGCAATCGCCCCCACCACCAGCGGACCGAACCCGCCGACGCCACGGCCGACGTTGAATAGAACGTTTTGCGCCGTGGCCCGGACCTGAGCTGGATAGAGATCGGAGATCAACGCACCATAACCACCGATCATGCCATTGACGAAGATGCCCATCACCACGCCGGTAAACAGCATGCTGATCGGGTCTGTCAGGTTGGCGTAGATCAGCACCATTCCCGCCGCGCTGGCCTGATAGAGCAAGAAGATCCGCCAGCGCCCGAAACGGTCGGCCAACTGTCCGAACAGCCAGATACCGAAGGCCATCCCCACTACCGTCGCGGCGGTCCAGGTGCCGGAGGCGGTCAGCGAGAAGCCGAACTGGCGCGACAGATAACTGGGCATCCAGATCATGATTCCGTAGTAGCCGAAGTTCTGCACCGACGTCAGGACCATCACACCGATGCTGGCCTTGGTCGTCGGCACATCCTTGAACAGTTGGCCAAAGCGCTGACTGAAGGAAATCGGATTGACCGTGGCCTTCACGAACTCTTCCGGCTCGCCCATGGTATGGCGAATCACGAATGACAGCAGCGCCGGCACCAGCCCGACCAGGAACATTCCACGCCAGCCGATATGCGGCAACAGCAAGGGCGTCAGCAGCGCAGCCGCCAGGACCCCGGCCTGCCAGCCCATGCCGACGTAGGATGAAGCGCGGTTGCGCTTGTTGGCCGGCCAGGTCTCGGCGATCAGCGCCATGCCGATGCCGAACTCTCCGCCCAGGCCGAACCCGGCCAGGGTGCGGTAGGTCAATAAATCCCAATACCCCTGCGCCAGCGCGCACAGACCGGTGAACACCGAAAACACCAGAATGCACACGCTGAGCATCTTGACCCGACCATAGCGGTCGCTGAGCTGGCCGAAGATCAGACCACCGGCCACAGCGCCGAGCAGTGTCCAGGTCACAAGAGAACCGGCTTCGGAGGTGGTAAGTCCCAGGCCAAGGGTGATGGCGGGCAGCATGAAACCAAGGATCAACAGATCGAACCCGTCCATGGCATAGCCGGTCACGCTGGCGATCAACGCCTTGCGCGGTGACGCATCCGCCATGGCGGCGCTTGAGTCGTTGTGAGTTTTCACAATCATTACCTCTTATTGTTATCACGGGTTTAAGGCGGGTAATTCTTCGCAGTTTACCGCCTGACTCATCCCTGTTAGGAAACAGCGCCGTCCTTCTATCGCCTGAGCGATGCGCTGAGTTTACGAACAAATGAGACTCGCTGTCTAATTTTTGATACGGGCAATGCGAAAAAATAATCCGCTCGCCTTACAGATGCCATTCCAGGTTTATCGATAACGCATCGACGTCCGTTCCCGGGCCGCTCTCGTTGCCGAACTTGTTGCGCCAGTACTCGTACCCCGGCCCGACCCAGAACACATTCTTTTCGCCCCAGACCATCTGCCCGACATCCAGCATCAACGAGGTGCGCATCAGCTGTTCGGCGGCGGTCGGACGGTTCTGGTAGTCGTCGCCCTTCTCGCTGCTGTAGGTGTAGAAGCCCTGGAACTTGAGCGGCAGACCGCCCGCGGTGAACGGCACACCCCAAGTCAGGTTGAACTGATAGAACCGATCGAACAGCAGATCGTTGTGATTGCCCGGCTTGCCGCACACATCCAGACCGCAGTGGTTCCACTCACGGGCGTACAGCAGGCTGGCGTCGAGAAAGCCCGTGGGCAAGGCAAACTTCAGCGTCGGGCCTACAACCAGCAGGCGCTTCTCGGACGCAAACTCGTTGTTCTTGGTATTGAGGTCGAAACCGGCGGTCAGAGCCACGTCCTTGACCGGGCCGAACGCCAGCGGTTTGTCGAACACCTTGCCGTATTGCAGCTGGTTGCGGTACGTCAGGTAAATCTCCGTAGCGCCCGTGCCGCCGCCCTTGGCCGGGTCGGTCCTGTCGGACTTGAACACATCGAGATTGATGAAGTTCTGCCCCAATTTGTAACTGCTGACGTGGGTGATTTGCAGGATGTTCTTGGCCACGTCTTTGGTTTTGCCGGGGTCGGTGTAGTGGTCGCTGTAGCGGTAACCGATCAGGGTGTCGCTAAAGCCCGGTGCGGCCAGGGCACAGGGCGCCAGAACCGACAGGGAAAGTGCCAGTGACAGCGCCGGCAACGAGGGCCTGGCGGTGGAATGATTCATGGGTGTGCTCCGTATTCTTATTGATTTAGGGGCGTAGCAGGTCGCGTAATCAGCGTTGGCTGTTCACGGCCTCTGGTTTTTTTCAGCTTTGACAAGGTCGGGGTTTCGGGTCGGCGATGTGCTCCAGGGCAGGTTTTCAGGCGTAAAAAACCCCGTCGCGCTGCAACGAGCGCGACCGGATTCGGGTTATTTCAGTCAGTGCAGAACAGACAGACGTGCAAGCGTCAGCCCGGAGCCAGGCTCGGTATGGGGATTTGGGGTGGGATACTCATGGACATGGCCGCACCGTTTTTGTATTTTTTAGACGAACGAATAATTTCGTCTAAATATTGATACAACGAAGTTGTTTCGCGGTCAACAGATTCTTCGGTTGAGTCGCATAAACGGTGCCCGGATACTTTCGGGGCTACCCTTTCGCCCCATGGACATCAGCCTTTCGGAGTTGCAGTGAGCCAAATCGACTACCAGGCCATCGGCGAACGCCTTCGGGCCTACCGCATCGGACGCCAGTTGAACGCCGACCAGGTGGCGGAGAAACTCGATATTTCCCGTGCGGCGGTATATCGCCTGGAGCTGGGCAAGATCGTCAAACTCGAAACCCTGGATCGCCTGGCACAGTTGCTCAAGGTGTCCCTGACCAGCCTGCTGGGTTCCGATACCGAATACTTCGACAACGCCCTGGGCTATTTCGAGCGCATGCGCCAACTCGAAGCGCGCTCGGTGAGCATCCAGTCGTACTTCGATCCGTTCTCCTACCTGCTGACCTCCCCCGCCTACACCGATCTGTTCAAGACCATGCTCGACGAGGCGCGGCCGAAGGATTTCGACGCCAGCCAGGAAGCCATGCAGGCGCAGATCCTCGAGATTCTGAATGAGCGTAAGGCGACCTTCTCCAAGCAGAAGTTCGAGGTGCAATCGATCATCAGCCTGCGCCAGATCGAGCGCTATCTGCACATCGGCCTGGTGGGTCGCCTTGATCTGCCGCCGAGCGTCAGGATGGAGCGCGCGTTGCTGGCCCGGCGCGAAGTCGAAAACTTGATCGAGCAGATCGGCAGCGAAGGTTCGCGGTTCAACATCTACCTGATCGACGAAACCCTGCCCAGCGCCACCTTCCAGATCTTCGAACAACCCCACACCAGCTATGTGGCGGTCAGCCCCTACCGCCTGGGCGAATTGCCCAACATTCATACCGGGATCGCCAGCGTGACCTCATCGCCCGAGGCGGTGGAGATGTACAAATCCATGACCCGTGGATTGCTCGAACGCGCGCATTCGGGCGAGGCGGCGAAACGGGAGTTGAGCAAGCTGCTGGCCAAGCTTTAAGTACGCTGTTGAATGTACCGGCCCCTTCGCGGGCCCGGCTCCCACAGATTCCTCTGTCGACTCAAAAATCTGTGACCGACACAAATCCCTGTGGGAGAGGGCTTGCCCGCGGAGGCGTCAGGTCAGTCAACATTTGCTTTGACTGATACACCGCCTTCGCGAGCAAGCTTCGCTCCTACAGAGCCGTACGAACGCCGGTACATGAGTTACTTGATGGCCGCTTTCAGCTGGTTGAGCAATTCGGCGGATTTGTCTTCATCACCCGACTCTTTCTTGTCGAACCAACTGGTGCCCTTCTCCAGGATCTCGGCAAGGATCGGGAAATACAGCTGTTTCTTCTTCGCCAGTTCCACTGGGTCGGCGGCGGTGGCCTGGTCGAGGGCATTTTGGATGGTCGCGCGCTGGGTCAGCCACTGCGGGGTGGATTTCTCTTCCGGGCTCATGTTGTCGAGGAAGTTCAGCGCCGCCTTGGCTCGGCCGACCGGGTCGTTGGCGAATGGGTCGCGCCAGTTCTTCTTCTGATCTTCGGGGCCCACGTAATAGCCGGTGGCAAGTTGTGCCTGCTGGCGCATCAGCTCCTGCGCAGAAGCAATTTCTTCCTTGGTGAACTGACCGCCTTCGTTGCTGGCCACGGCGTACAGCGAGCGCCGATCCAGATCGCCCATCAGCGAATTGCGATCGGTCATGCTGTTGTCGTAGGGCTTGCCGCTGTCCTTCATCAGCGCGTACTTCTCGTCCATGCGCTTGCGGGCATCGAGGGCGACGTCGGCGAAGGTCTTGTCCTTGGAGCTGGAGATTGCCCCGGGCTTGGCCGCGCCGAGGATCAGCGCATCGGCGTTCATCCCCTCGCGCACCGGAAAGTACGGCGCATTGCTGGCGATGGCCGCGCTGTAGTCGGTGGCGGTGCCGGAGAAACTCACCGAATCGTCATTCTGCGTCGCGTTCGCCGACTGGCTGGCACCGTTGCCCTGGGCATTGGAGGTCTTGCTGCTGGCGGCGGAGGAATAGGCGGCGATCAAGGCGCTGGATGAGGATGACGACGAGTTGACGTACATGGTTCTTCCTTGTGGTCGATGGGCAACACGAAACCTGTGGGAGCGGGCTTGCTCGCGAATGCGGTGTGCCAGGCAACATCTCTGTCGACTGAATC
>NZ_JBSVXG010000089.1:0-23255 GCF_054070595.1 Pseudomonas sp. SDO55104_S430
TCCCGTCCGCTGCGCCATATTCGGTAACCTGGAACACTGAACGCCAGGTCACCACACGGAAAGCCCGCCTAGTGCGGGCTTTTTGTTGTCTGGGATTTGATAGACCTGTAGGAGCGAGCATGCTCGCGATGAACGTCAACGATAACGCTGGCTGTCAGGATGCCCGCGTCATCGTTAACGTTCATCGCGAGCAGGCTCGCTCCCACAGTATTGGATTAGGCGCGCTGCATTTATTGCTCGGCATTACGCGCATGCCGGTAATCGCTCACAGCCTCATACACCGCCTTGCGCAGCCGGTTGATCCCGCCAATGGGCCGATGCGCTTCTATCCCGAACCATGGGTTGAACGACAGGTTGTCGCATTGCAGGTTCTGCGCCGGTGAATCGAAGTCCTGCGCCGGCAATGTGATTCGCGCAACCGTCTCGAACGGCGCATCACTTTCACGCCATTCAATGCTGGTGTCCTCGATCGGCATGTACTTGTTTGCGTCCTGACGCTGGATCTGCAGGACAAAGCACGCCGCCAATCGATCTGTGGATAACTGTTGATTTAACGCACTGCGCAAAAAATTCGGCAGCTTCTGGTTCTGTTCGGGCGGCGTGTAGGCGGGGCAGCTCTGCGGATCGGGCATTACCCTGAACTTCGCATTGGCCTCGCCGAACTTGTAGGGCGACACCGAAAAGTAGGTCGTCTGAGTCGGGCTATCCGGCGCAGGGGAGAGCGTGGCCAGCGCGATAAACAGATGACGGACCTGCCACGTGCGCGGATCCCAATGCGGAAAGAACGCCATTATCTTTTTACCAGCCGCCTGCGCGGCCACATTCTGACGATACTCGGCCACATCGCTGACGAAGAAGTTCGGATGACTGAACATCACGAAATCCTGCTCGGTTCGCTGCGGTTGATCGCTCAATAGCTGCTTGCCCGGCACATCGTGCAGCTTGAGGGCCATGCCCCGGGCATCGCGGATGCTGTCGAACTGCGGGTAGGCATTGCCGTTGGACAGGCGCATGGTCGCTTGCCAGGTTTTCCCCGGCTCGCTGAACACACCCTGGCGCAGCTCGGCCGCCAGATCCGGCAGCACCTGCACTTGCGCCCTCACGCAGCCGTGGGCCTTGGCGTGGGCATCGCGCAGATAGCGGGTGTTTTCCCGGTGCTGATCGACGATGCGCACGGCGGTCTGAATGATCCCCTGAGTCATCGCCGCCTCGCCCTCGGGAATCAGCTCCTGCGCTGACACCGGCCCGCGGTGTTGCCAGGCGAACCACGCCGTCGCCAGCGCCCAGCCCAGCAGTCCAAGCCCCAGCAGCCAGAGCAGCGTCTTGCCGAGAAAAGCGCCCAGGCTTAGCCAGAGGGACTTCAACATGCGGTCATCCTTTTGCAGCGTTTTAAAGGTCACGGCAATTGCGACTCGAGCGGGCCGCCCAGCACTTTCAGATATTCCATCAGCGCCCAGCGCTCCTGCGGTTGCAGCGGTCGGCCGATCACGCCATTGCCGAGCTTGCCGGCGCGGAATTCGTGGCCGCTGTTGTGATTGCCGCTGATACGCGTGTCGAACAGGAAGCCATTGGTGAAGGCTTCGGTGCGATAACCCAGATGCAGCGGATCGTATTCGAAGGTGCCCGTGTAGAACGTGGTCGCGCGTTCATCCTGCGGCGAGAGCAGTTGATAAATGCTCGGCACCGAACCGTTGTGCAGAAACGGCGCCGTGGCCCACACGCCTGCCAGCGGTCGGGCCTTGTACGCGCGCAGTTCGCGGACACCGATCGGCAGGCCGAAACCGTCCATTTCCGGCCGCTCGGCCGGGGTAACGCCCGCGTCGCGATAGGCGCGGTTCTCCACGAACGCCGTGACATATGCCAGGCCCTTGGCCACCGACATCTGGCTCAGATCCAGCGGAGCGGTGGGCTTGGGCTCGACGTCGAGATTCGCCAGTTCCTGTTGATTCCATTGCAGCGCCGTCAGGTCATAGCGATGGTTGGCAATGTTGTCGGCGGCGTTGGGGTCGGTACCGATGTGTTCCACCGGAATCATTTTCAGGTGTTGCACGAAGCGCCCTTCGTCCTGCGTCACGGGAGGCACATGGCAGCCGGCGCAGTTTTCGCTGAAAAGAGCGCGTCCCTTGGCGGCCAAAGGTTTGTCGACGGCGCCCAGCAGCGCTTCCGGCCAGGCGGGCGGTTCCAGGCGTTGCAGGGTTTGTTCGATCAGGTGCAAATCGCGCACGCGAACGCTGGACGGGTAACGGTCATCGCCCATCAGCGGCTGTCTGTTCTTGTCGAAAAAATTCAGGGTGGCGCCCACGCCCAGCGCTTCACCGACATTGCGCGCCATGGGTTGCTTGGCCGAGCCATTCCACTGCACCCATTCGAATGTCCACATGTCCCACAGCTGCGGATAGTCCACCGGGGCGTTGGCCACGCGATAGTTGGCCGGGGAGATGGCGTCGCCGAAAGTGGCGTTGGCGATGCGGCCGAAGGCATCGGTGCGTCCCGGGCCTTCTTCTGTCGGGTAGAGCCCGCGGTGGGTGTCGTTCCAGGCGACTTTCGCGAAGGTATCCAGGGAATGTTTGAATTGCTTGCGCAGTAACTCATGGCGCGCGTCGTAGTCGGCGCCCAGGACCTTGCGGGCGAAACGCTCGAATTTCCAGGGGTTGTAGTACGTCGACACCAGGCTTGCGACCAAAGCCTGTCCGAAACTGCCACCTTTTAATGTCGGAACACTGGAAGGCAAAACGTGCTGAGCGGTGCCGCCGTCGATACGCACTGCCTGACCTTTGAAACGCAGCTCGCCGGTGTGGCAGGCGGCGCAGGTAATATCCAGAAATGTATCCGTGCTGCCGGGATTCTGATGACGCGCGAAGCCGACTGGCAAATTTCCCGGGTTGTTTTCTGTAGGCTTTTGGCTGGGGTCGATCAGGAAACCGAAACGGGCCAGATATTCCGGCGCGGCAAAGCGGTCTTGCGAGAACGGCAATTCGAGCACCGTGAACCAGTCATAACGCAAGCCTTTGACCTGCGTGCCTTGAGGGGTGAAGTAATAGGTCTGGCGGTCGTCCGCGCTCCACTGATCCAGGTAATGCACCTGCTGGGGCGGAGTCCAGAGCGGTAGCTTGGGGTTGGCGATGTAATACAGGACTACCGCCAGAGCAACGCCTAGCAACAAAGCAATCAGAATCAGCAAGCGGAAGAAGAGGCGCAAGATGAACATCCTTGTCGATTTATTCTTCCGTTATGCCTGAGCGCAAGTTGAGCGGCAAGTGGCCATCACGCCAGATTTGCGGGTTGCGAAACTTTCCCTGTCAGAGTCGGATGACAGAAGTTTCATCATCTACACTGCGAAAAGCGTTTAAACACCTGAACTTATCGCAAATATACGTCTCTTATCCCGGTAGCCATTGGTCGTGGCCGCCTGATAAGCTCGCGACTTTACTCGATTGCCCTTTAGGCGAATGAACAAGGAAATAGCATGAAACAGCATCGGTTGGCGGCGGCGGTGGCCCTGGTTAGCCTGGTACTCGCGGGTTGCGACTCGCAAACCAGCGTAGAGCTCAAAACCCCGGCGCAAAAAGCTTCCTACGGCATTGGCCTGAACATGGGCAAGAGCCTGGCTCAGGAAGGCATGGATGATCTGGATTCCAAAGCCGTAGCCCAGGGCATCGAAGACGCCGTCGGCAAGAAAGAGCAGAAGCTCAAGGACGAAGAACTGGTTGAAGCCTTCGCCGCACTGCAAAAACGTGCCGAAGAGCGCATGGCCAAGATGAGTGAAGAGTCGGCAGCCGCCGGCAAGAAATTCCTCGAAGAAAACGGCAAGAAAGCAGGTGTCGTAACCACCGCTTCCGGCCTGCAATACGAAGTGGAAAAGAAAGCCGATGGCGCCCAGCCGAAGCCGACTGACGTAGTGACCGTTCACTACACCGGCAAGCTGACCAATGGCACCGTTTTCGACAGCTCCGTCGAGCGCGGCAGCCCGATCGATCTGCCGGTCAGCGGTGTGATCCCGGGTTGGGTCGAAGGCCTGCAACTGATGCACGTCGGCGAGAAGTACAAGCTGTACATTCCTAGCGAACTGGCCTACGGCGCACAGAGCCCAAGCCCGGCAATCCCGGCCAACTCGGTGCTGGTATTCGACCTGGAACTGCTGGCGATCAAAGATCCAAGCAAAGAAGAAGTCGCCAAGTAATCGGCGCCTGCTTCAAAACAACGCCTCGCTCATGCGGGGCGTTGTTGTATCTGATACTCGGCAAAGGTAAACAAAACGAACAGATGCTGTAGGCTGAAGTCCTAGCCAATGTAGGACCGGTTAACCGCGTCTGACCGTCAAGTCAATGAAATATTGGGGTTTTTTTGATGAGTAAAAAACGCCCGATCTAAGCTCAGCCCTTATGCTGCGGGGCTTTCAGCCGTGAAATGCAGCTCTGTTCACAAGGTTATCCACAATTTGTGTGGATAACATTTCAGCGGGAGGATCCCATGAAAGCACCCTGGAATTTTGCTCGTTTTCTGCCATTGGCCGGGCGCCTGCTGGCACGTGGGCGCTTGCCCACACTGTTGTTCGCCGTGGCCGCCAAGGGCGCGAGCCAAGGTAATCGGCTGGGCAAGCTCAAGGACGATCTGCGCCTGCTGCAGGCACTGTGCCTTGCCTACTGGCGTGGCGAGTATCGGGCGATCAGTCCCAAGGCAATCGTCTCGGTGGTGGCCGGGCTGATGTACTTTCTCAGTCCCGTGGATGCGATTCCGGATTTCCTGCCCATGTTCGGCATGCTAGATGACATCGCCGTTCTGGGTTGGCTGATGAAAGTCCTGGACGATGAACTCACAGCCTTTCGCACCTGGCGCAAACGCCAGTCGCCGGAGAAGCTTGTAGTTGTGGAGCGCCTGCCTGCAACTCGCGAACAACTTCAGGTTCAGGGGCCGAAAAAGCGCTAATTTGCTCAACCCTGAACCAGATATAGATACCCCCCGCGACCTTAGCCGCTGTTAGGATTACACTTCTAGGGAAAAGTGCCGACTCGCTAAGTGTTTTTGTCCTACGGGGTAGTCATGGATATTCAGATAATTACACGCGAAGGCGAACCCGAATACGCGGTTCTGCCGTGGGCTCAGTATCAGGCGTTACTCAAGGCAGCAGGCATCAACGAAGCACCGTCGCACCCGGCTCCGGTCCTGGCTCCGGCGCCGCAGTCGACGACTCAGGACCCGATTCTTCCAGGTCTTGATCAACTACGCAGTTTGCGCGAAGGGAAGGGCATCGCCATCGAGGCGCTGGCGCGCACGGTAGGCATCAGCCCGTCTTATCTGGCCATGATCGAAAGTGGCGAGCGTCAGCCCGACGCCGCGATTCGCCGCAGTCTGGCCTGGGAAATGACGGTGCCGGGGTGGAGGGAAGAATCGTGAGCGTACGCATCAGTCGTCAACACTGGGACGGATTGCTGGGCGAGCTGGATCAGGCGCGCCGTCAGCGTCACCTCCTGACCTATCGGGCGCTGCTTGAGCGTTTGCAGCTGCCCACGCCGGCCATGCAGACACTGACTGCCGCGCTGGAGCATCTGGCGGCGCTGGATGCCCGGGCCGAACAGCCGTTGCGCAGTTCGCTGGTGATCAGCCAGGGCGCCAGTCGTTTGCCGCGCACCGGTTTCTTTGAATGTGTCGAGCGTCTGGGGCGGTTTTCCGGGCCGTCCGACGGGGTCGCGGCGGCGTCCTGGCATGCCTCGGAAGTGGTGCGGGTGTTCGAGTACGAGTACCCCGAATCGGCGGAGGCCTGAGTGTTTCTGCGACTCAAGGCGCGGGTCAATTACTGGCTGGCGCGCCGGCTGTTTCATTGGCCGTGGTTCGTACGACAGCCCCGTATCTGGAGCTGGATGGAAGGCCAGTTCGCGCGCATGGCGAACCTGGGCGATGTCGACGCCCAGAGCTTCTATGGCCACATCCTGACCTTTCGCGGCGTCGGCCTGGGCGCCCGAGAAGAAGGCATTCGCCTGCTGCGCCTGGCGGCATTGGCTGGCGATGGCAAGGCGGCCTATCAGGTGGGGGTGATCAGCCTCGCCGGCAGCCCGAGCAAGGCGCCAGACCCCGTTGAGGCAGCACGCTTCTGGGGCATTGCGGTGAAGGCCGGGCATCCGTTGGCGCAGATCAAGCTCGAAGAACTGGCTGCCCGGGACTCGATGAAGTAACGGCGACTTCTGAAAGATCTGTGCTGTCTGGCTCGGCCTCTTCGCGGGCAAGCCACGCTCCCACAGGTGCAGCGCAATACAAGCCGAACACATACCTGTGGCGAGGGGGCTCGCCCCCGTTGGACTGCGCAGCAGGCCTTTTTTTTGGGGCCGCTTCGCAGCCCAACGGGGCGGTGCGACGTTTCGACAAGCCCCCTCGCCACAATGTCCTCATTGCTTGTTCAAACGCGCAAATCTGTAGGAGCGAGGCTTGCCCGCGAAGGCGTCAGGCCGGTCACCGATGCCCTTGCCCGATTCAATGAAGTAATGACGATTTTTCTGAAAGATCTGTGGGACGTAGTGTGCATTCCTACGTCCCGTTCGCGCTTTGGCGAATTGCCCTACGCGATCTTCGTCTTTGTCTGGCTTCTTTTCCCTCTGAATGCCAGCAAAGTCCGTCGCGCTCGGCGTCGTAGGAGGTTTCCTTCAAGTTGTAGCGAAGTCCATGAACTGGTGGTGCGTTGTGCTCGACGATAGCCTTTGGGATGTCACTGCATATTCAGTGGCAGGGTGTGGAAGCCCTGTATCGTTAGGCGCATCAAGTGCCACCTGTTCGGCGTTTTATCGTCGGTGTTTCATGGTGGCTGTGCGCGGGGCGCTTTCGAGCGCGCCGGGTGCCTAACGTCCCGGTCTTCCACACCTGTGCACAGCCGCCACCCATTGCGTGGAAGCGATGGTGGGCGTCATCCATCTCTACGTTGGGAATAAATCGATGAAAACACTGACTCCCGATCCGCCCTACGAAAAGCCAAACCCCGACCCCGACAACCGCTACATGGCCATGACCGGCAACTGCAACGACATGCCCACGCTGTTCGTCGACACCCACGCCCCGCTCGATGCCCTGATGGACGCGGCCGGCTATCGAATTCGTGCCGTGACGGAGGTCCTGGAGAATCTCTCCATGCGCGGCTCGGTCGAATGCGAATCCTTCATCCTCAGCGACTTTGCCCTGCTGCTCGCCATTCCGTTGCGCGATGGGTGTGATGTGCTGGATGTGGTGAGGCGGCGGTTGCGGCGGATGGCTACCGAGTAGTTAACGCCGGACATTTGTGTTGATCGAGCCGGCCTCTTCGCGGGCAAGCCTCGCTCCTACAGGTGCAATGCAATACAAGCAGGACACATACCTGTGGCGAGGGGGCTTGCCCCCGTTGGACTGCGCAGCAGTCCCATCTTTTTGGGGCCGCTTCGCAGCCCAACGGGGCGGTGCGACGTTTCGACAAGCCCCCTCGCCACAATGTCCTCATTGCTTGTTCAAGCGCGCAAATCTGTAGGAACAAGGCTTGCCCGCGAAGGCGTCAGGTGGGTCACCGATGCCCTTCGAGCATCTCAACCTCACGCACCGACGCCACCAGACTATCAATCACATGCACGCTAAAACCCGGCACATTCTTGGCGTGGTGTTTGGCCTGGGAAGCCATTTCCGCCAGTTGGCTGGCATCGATCGAGGTGCAGGTATCGGGGTGCAAGTGCACCACGCCGATGGACAGGGACAGCAGCGGGAATTCCTGACGCACGCCCTGGCGGTTGGGGGCGATGAAGCAGCCGGCTTCGAGGTGTTCGCTGCGATAGAAGCGCCGGCACTGGCCCTGGAAGTCTTCCAGCAGCTGGTTCAAACGTTTGCGCCAATCCTCCGGACCGAGCACCAGCAGGAAATCATCACCTCCGATGTGGCCGACGAAATCCCGGGACGGGTCGACGCGGTCGTTCAGGCACTGTGCCAGGCACAGCAGCACTTCGTCGCCACGGCCGTAACCGTAGATATCGTTGAAGGGCTTGAAGCTGTCGATATCCACGTAGCAAATCACCGACTCCCTTTGCTGTTGCAGCAGCCGCGTCAGGCATTGCTGGATCGGCACGTTGCCCGGCAGCAGGGTCAGGGGGTTGGCGTAGCGGGCCTGCTGGATCTTCAGTTCGGTGATCAGCTTGAGCACATCAATCACCCGGCCCAGGCCCAGATAGCCGCCGTTGAGGGTGATGATGAAATCTTCTTCGATCCGCTGCCGGGCGCGGCTGGTGATCAGGCGGCTGACCTGTTGCAGCGATTGGCTCATCTCCACGGCCAAAAAGTCATCGCTCATCAAGCGGCTGATGGGTTTGCGGGCGAACAGGTCGGTGGCAAACGGCTTGAGCAGGGCGTCCGAGAGTGAATGCCGATGGACGATGCCACAGGGCTGGCCGTGCTCGTCCAGCACCGCCAGCGAGTTCAGGTTGGCTTGGCGGCGGAAGGCTTCCAGCACGGTCGCCGTCGGTGTGTCGCGGCCCACGGCGGGTTGATCGTTGAGCAGGGCGCTGAGGTCGCTGGCTTCTTCGCTCAGGACCACAGCGGTGTTGTCCTGCCTCGGCATCAGGCTGCGTGCATCCCGTGACGGATGTTCCTGCGGGCGACAGAGCAAATAACCCTGAACCAGATCGACGCCCATTTCCGTCAGCACCGCCAGTTCTTCCGGCAATTCGATGCCTTCGGCGATCACCTGCGCCCGCGACGCCTTGGCGATCTGCAGGATCGAGCCGACGAATTCGCGCTTGAGCGCATCCTGATGGATGCCGTCGATGAAATGCCGGTCGATCTTCACGTAATCCGGGCGCAATTCGGACCACAGGCGCAGGCTCGAATAACCTGCGCCGAGGTCGTCCAGCGCAATGGAAAACCCCATCGCCCGGTAGTGATGCAGCGCGTTTTGCAGCAGCTGGAAGTCGTCGATCGGCGTCTGTTCGGTGAGTTCGATGACCACCTGACTCGGCGGAATCCCGTAGTCCTGCAGCAGTTGCAGGGTCCGGCCGGGCTGATGCGACGACTCGAGCAGAGATTCGGGCGACACGTTGAGGAACAGTTTGCCGGGCAGTTGCTGTTCGCTGAAACGGCGGCAGGCGCTCTGTCGGCAGGCGATTTCCAGTTCGCTCAGGCGACCGGCCTGACGGGCGACGGCGAACAGGGCGATGGGGGAGTGCCGCGGGCTGTTGGACGGGCCGCGACTCAAGGCTTCGTAGCCCAGAATCTGTCGTTCAGAGAGGCTGATGATCGGCTGGAACAGGCTGTGCAAGCCGCCTTGAGTCAGAATTGAGCTCAACGCACTCAGCTGTTCGGTTGTGGTCATGGCATTCTCTGGCGATAAAAAAAGGACCGGGCGGGCTCTTGTTAAGAGAGCATGCCCAGTCCTTTATTTCACGACAGGATGATGACTGTTTGATGACGATCCGGGGAGCGTCAGCACTAAATTGCCATCATCTCAGTGCTTGGCCACCGCCGTGTTGAGTTTCAGGTAGTCCAGCAGGATACGCCCGGTCTCGCTCAGGTAGGCGTCGTCTTCCGGTTTGACCTTGTCCGGCTCGGCCGCCGCGGCGTCTTCGTCTTCCTTCTTCAGCTCTTTGAGCGGCTCTTCGCCCTTGGCCTTGCGACGGATGTTCTCCATGGCCAGTTGCTTGGCTTCGATGTCGGCGTGTTGTGCACGACGCTCGGCTTCATTGAGGCTGACGGTTTTTTCCGACATCAGCTTTTGCGCCAGGGCCAGCTTGTCGCGGATGAACACGAATTCAGCGTCCTTGGCAGTACGCACGTCATGCTCGGATTTGAGCTGAGTGATGTACGGCTTGAACGGGTCGACCGCAGGCTTGATCGCCGCCTTGATGGTGTCCCATGGCATGGCTTCCGGCAGGGCGCTTTCGCCGATTTCCTTGGTGTCGATGATCGACGGGTAATCGATGTCCGGCAGTACGCCCTGGTGCTGGGTGCTCTGGCCGGATACGCGGTAGAACTTGGCCAGGGTCAGTTTCAGCTCGCCATGGTTCAGCGGCTGGATGGTCTGCACGGTGCCCTTGCCGAAGGTCTGGCCGCCGATGATCAGCGCGCGGTGGTAGTCCTGCATGGCGCCGGCAAAAATCTCCGAAGCCGAGGCGGACAGGCGGTTGACCAGCAACGCCATCGGGCCTTTGTAGAAGGCGCCCGGGTTTTCATCTTCGAGTACGTCGACACGGCCGTCGGCGTTACGCACCAGCACGGTCGGGCCCTTGTCGATGAACAGGCTGGTCAGCTCGGTGGCTTCCTGCAGGGAGCCGCCGCCGTTGTTGCGCAAGTCGATGACCACGCCGTCGACTTTCTCTTTCTGCAGTTCGGTCAGCAGCTTCTTCACATCGCGAGTGGTGCTCTTGTAGTCCGGATCACCGGCGCGGAACGCCTTGAAGTCCAGATAGAAGGCCGGGATCTCGATGATGCCGAGCTTGTAGTCCTTGCCATCCTGCTTGAGGTTGAGCACCGACTTCTGCACGGCCTGGTCTTCGAGCTTCACCGCTTCGCGGGTGATCGGCACGATCTTGCTGGTCTGGTCGTTCGGCGCATTGTTGGCCGGGATCACTTCCAGGCGCACCACGGTGCCTTTCGGACCACGGATCAGCTTGACCACTTCGTCCAGGCGCCAGCCCACCACGTCGACCATTTCTTTGTTGCCTTGGGCAACGCCGATGATCTTGTCGGCCGGAGCGACCAGTTTGGTCTTGTCCGCCGGGCCTGCCGGCACCAGGCGCACGATCTTCACTTGATCGTTGTCGCTCTGCAGCACGGCGCCGATCCCTTCCAGGGACAGGCTCATGTTGATGTCGAAGTTTTCCGCGTTATCCGGCGACAGATAGTTGGTGTGCGGATCGTAGGACATGGCGAAGGTGTTGATGTACGCCTGGAAGATGTCCTCGGCACGGGTCTGGTCCAGGCGCGCCAACTGGTTCTTGTAGCGCTTGATCAAAGTTTCCTGGATCTGCTTGGGATCCTTGCCGGCGATCTTCTGACGCAGAACCTCGTCCTTGACGCGCTTGCGCCACAGGTCGTCGAGTTCAGCGGTGGACTTGAGCCAAGGGGCGTCCTTGCGATCGATCAGCAAGGTTTCCTTGGTGGTGAAGTCGATCTTGTCGACGCCTTTGTTCAGCTCGACAAGGGCGAAGTCCAGACGCGCTTTTACGCGGTCCAGGTAGCGCTTGTAGATGGTGAACCCGGCGTTGAGGTCGCCGCTCTTGAGGAAGTCGTCGAACTGGGTCTTCCACTTGTCGAATTCGGCGATATCGCTGGCCATGAAATAGCTGCGCGACGGATCGAGCAATTTCAGGTAGCTGTCGTAAATGATGACCGAGCGCGCATCGTCCAGCGGCGGCTTGCTGTAGTGGTGGCGCTTGAGCAGTTCCACGACATTCAGACTGGCGATGACTTCGTCACGATCGGGCTGGAGCTTGTCCCAACTGTTGGCTGCAAAGGAGCTGCTCGACAACGGCAGCAGGCCGATACCGATGAAAAGGGCGAGGGCAGTGCTGGGGAACAAACGCTTCATGTTGATTCGACGCGGGGACAATTGATAACGCATATTAGGCCGTCTTTGAAGTCGCCGGTTCCACAAGAGCCGGTCGCATAATGCAAAAAGCCCGGCGCTAGCGCTTCGGGCTCAGTCCAGACTCACTATGGAGGCACTGTGAAAGCATTGCAAGGCGTTGACGGTCAAGTGGCGTGGGTAGAACAGCCCGCTCCTGCATGCGATGCGGGGCAAGTTCGTATTCGAGTGGCGGCTGCGGGACTCAATCGCGCCGATTTGTTGCAGAAGGCCGGTCTTTATCCACCGCCACCGGGTGCCAGCGAGGTGCTCGGTCTAGAGTGTTCGGGGGTGATCAGCGAGGTCGGGCCGGGCTCTTCCTGGCAGGTGGGCGACCGGGTTTGCGCCTTGCTGGCCGGGGGCGGGATGGCCGAAGAGGTGGTTGTCGACGGACGGCACGTGCTGCCGGTTCCCGACGAAATGACGCTCGCCGAAGCCGCGGCGGTGCCGGAAGTCTATGCGACGGTGTGGCTGAATCTGTTTCAACTGGCGTCGCTCAAACCGGGCGAGAAAGTTCTGCTGCATGCCGGAGCAAGTGGCATCGGTTCAGCCGCCATTCAGCTGTGCAAGGCGTTCGGCAACCCGTGCTGGGTGAGTGTCGGCTCCGCCGAGCGCCTGGCCTACTGCGAAGCACTCGGCGCCCAGGGCGGCGTGGTGCGCACGGATGATATGGAGGCACTGCGCGAGCTGGGGCCGTTCGATGTGATTCTCGATCCGGTGGGTGGCAACTATGCCGCGCTGAACGTGAAGCTGCTGGCTGTCGACGGTCGTTGGGTGCTGATCGGGTTGATGGGTGGTCGTGAGGCCAAGCTGGATTTGGCGCAGATTTTGTCCAAGCGCGTGCAGCTATTGGGCTCGACGTTGCGTAGTCGCAGCGATCAGTTCAAGGCGGATCTGTTCAGTGATCTGAGCCAGCATGTGTGGCCGTTGTTTGCTGAAAAGCGCTTGAGTCCGCAACTGGCCAAGACCTTCCCTATTGAAGAGGCTGATGCGGCGTTTGCCGAGTTGGCGAGCAATACAGTGGCGGGGAAGGTGGTGTTGGTGATTGATTCGAGCCTGACCTGACACCACCAGAAACTGTGTGAAAAACCTGTGGGAGCGGGCTTGCCCGCGATGGCGGCGTGTCAGGCACCAATGATGTTGGATGTGCCGGCCTCATCGCGGGCAAGCCCGCTCCCACAGGGTTTGGTGTTTCCACAAGATTTTGTGTGAGCTGGAATATCGGGGCTTGGTTATTTCCAGAGATGGATCGGCCAGCCCGCTTTCTCGGCCTGTTCGCGCAGTGTCGGATCGGGATTCACCACATGCGGGTAGTCAACCTTCTGCAACAGCGGCAAGTCATTGCGTGAGTCGGAGTAGAAGCTCGCGCCTTCCAGGTTCTCCTCTTCGGCATCCAGCCATTCCAGCAACCGGGTGATCTTGCCTTCGCGGTAGGTCAGGGTACCGACGGTCTTGCCGGTGTAAAAACCGTTTACCACTTCCAGATCGATCCCCAGGATCTCGTCGATGCCCAGCCGTTCGGCAATCGGTGCGACCAGGTGTACGCCCGAGGCCGAGATCACCAGGATGCGGTCGCCGGCCTGGCGGTGGGCGGCGATGGTCTTGGTGGCGTCGCTGAAGATGATCGGTTCGATGAAGTCTTCCACCCACGGGCCGACCAGATGCTCGACCTCTGCCGGCGTGCGGCCGATCAAGGGTTCCAGGCTGAAGGCCATGTAGTCCTCCATCGCCAGGTGTCCCCTGCCGTAGGCATCCATCAGTTCCTTGTCGCGACGCAGGAAGGATTCGCCGTCGACCCAGCCGAGGCGGACCATCTGTTCGCTCCACAGCGACGCGCAGTCGCCGTGGATCAGGGTTTCATCCAGATCAAAAATTGCCAGGGCCATCAGTGCAGTTCTCTCTTAAGCGTCAGCGAAGCCATCAGGCTACCTCACGCAGGGCTGTCGGATCGATGGAAAGTGCCAGGCGCTGACCATCGGGATGCAGATCGGCGCCCGAGCGGTTGAGCACGTCCACCACCAACTCCACGCCACGGGCTTCAACCCGATAGCGGATCACATTGCCCAGCAGGCTGTGGCTGCGCACCTGGGCGTCCAGCTCGCCGTTGAGGCTCAACTGGATGGCCTCCGGGCGAATCGCGATGCGGTGGTTGATCGGCCGCTGCAACAGCTTCGATGCACTCTCGGCGTCCAGCAGGTTGTAGTTGCCGATGAAGCCGGCGGCGAACACGTCCACCGGGGCGGTGTAGAGGGTTTCGGCGTCGCCGCTTTGTACGATTTTTCCCTGATTCATCAGGAAAATCCGGTCGGACATGGTCAGGGCTTCTTCCTGATCGTGTGTGACGAAAATCGTGGTCAGGCCCAGTTCGCGCTGGATCTGACGGATCTGCTCGCGCAAGTGCTTGCGAATCCGTGCATCCAGAGCCGACAGCGGTTCATCCAGCAGCAACAGCCGTGGGCGGGTCACCAGCGAGCGAGCGAGGGCGACGCGCTGGCACTGGCCGCCGGACATCTGATGGGGATAGCGGGCGGCAAAGTCCTGCAGTTCCACCAATCGCAGCACTTCGGCCACGCGTTTCTGGCTGTCGTCGGCGTTGACCTTCTGCATGCGCAAACCGAATGCGACGTTTTGCTCGACAGTCATGTTGGGAAACAGCGCATAGCTCTGGAACACCATGCCGATCCCGCGCTTCTGCGGGCTCAGGGGCACGATATCGACGCCGTCGAGCAGGATCTTGCCGCCGTCCACCGGCGTCAGCCCGGCGATGCAGCGCAGCAGCGTGGATTTGCCACAGCCGGACGGGCCGAGCAGGGTGACGAACTCGCCTTTCTGGATCTCGCAGTTGATGTCGCTGAACACCGTGGTGCCCGCGTAATTTTTCTGAAGGTGTTGGACGCTGACATAGCTCATTCGCTTTTGTCCTTGTTCAAGATGTTCGCCGCCCAGGTCATGACCAGTACGAAAAAGAAGTAGGAAATCACCAGCGCACTGGTGAAGTGGCCGCTGCTGTTACGCATGTTGTTGAGATAGACCTGCAGGGTTTCGTAACGGGTGCCGACGAGGATGTTGGCGAACACGAACTCGCCGAACAGGAACGAGAACGACAGCAGCAGCGCCACCATCAGGCCCTTGCGCAGGTTCGGCAGCACCACCAGGATCGCCGCCTGAAAGGTGCTGGCGCCGAGCAGTTGGGCAGCGTCCATCAGGTCGCGCAGGTTGATCGCTTGCAGGTTGTTGGTGATCGCCCGATACATGAACGGCAGCGCCACGGTGAAGTAGCAACCGATCAGGATCCACGGCGTGCCAACCATGGCGAACGGCCCGGAACCGTAGAGCTGCAGCAGGCCCACCGACGACACCACCGGCGGCACGGCGAAGGGCAGCAGGATCAGGATATTCATCAGCGCATCGAGTTTCGGGAAGTGGTAATGCACCACGAACAACAGCGGCAGAATCAGCACCACCGACAGAATCAGCGCGCCGACACACACCAGCAGCGACTGGCCGAAGGCATGGAGAAAGCGCGGATCGCTCCACAGCTGCACATACCATTTGATACTGAAGCCGCTGGGCAGGATGGTGGCCGACCAGCTGCTGGAAATCGAATAGATGAAGGTGCCGAGCAGCGGCAACAACAGGATGGCAAACAGCAGATAGACCACTACCCGGTGATAGATAGCGACAGGGCCCGATTCAGCGCGAGACATGGTAGCTCCTCTTCAACAGCAGCTGATGCACGACAGTCACAAGGGTCATCAAGGCCACCAGCACCACGGCCAGGGCGCTGGCCAGGTTCGGGTCCAGGGAAATGTCGCCCGAGACCATCGCCGCGATCCGGATCGGCAACACGTTGAAGTTGCCGGTAGTCAGGGCGTACACCGTGGCGTAGGCGCCGAGGGCGTTGGCCAGCAGGATCACGAAGGTGCCGAGCAGTGCCGGGGTCAGCACCGGCAGGCCGATGTGCCGCCAGAATTGCCAGCCGCTGGCGCCCAGCAGTTCGGCGGACTCGCGCCAGTCTTCGCGCAGGGCATCGAAGGCCGGGTAGAGCAGCAGCACGCCCAGGGGAATCTGGAAGTAGGTGTAGAGAATGATCAGCCCGGTCTTCGAATACAGGTTGAAGTCCTGAATCAGCCCGGCCTGCTTGAGCATGATGGTGAAGCTGCCGTTGAAGCCCAGCAGGATGATGAACGCGAACGCCAGAGGCACGCCGGCGAAGTTGCTGGTCATGTTGGCGAAGGCGTTGACGAAGTTGCGCAGCTTCGAGTCGACCCGGCGCAGGGAGTAGGCGCCGAGCACCGCGATGATGATGCCGAACACGCTGGACCAGAAACTGATCTCGAGGCTGTACTGGATCGCCTGCAGATAGAACTTCGAGCTGAAGATCTTGGTGAAGTTGGCCAGGCCCCAGCCGAATTCTTCCGACTCCAGGCTGTTGATCATCACCCACAGCAGCGGGGCGATTTCGAACACGATAAAGAACAGGGTGAACGGCACCAGCCACAAGGCGGCCAGCCATTTGCCGCGATTCATGGCATTCACTTGAGCAGCTCCCGGCACACGGGTTTGTCGTGGGGCGCGCCCAGCAGTTCGCAGACGGTGCCGCAGATTTCGGTCTGTTTCGGTGTCGCGCTGAGATTGAAGCTGAAGGCGTCGCCGAGGACGAACAGCGGCACTTCACGTTCTTCGGGCAGCAGGCCGTTGTGGGAGCGGTCGTTGTTCATGCCGTGGTCGGCGGTCACCAGCACCTGATAACCGGCGTCGAGCCAGCCTTGCAGGTAGTCGGCGATGATGATGTCCGCCGAGCGCGCGCTGTTGCGGTACTGCGGCGTGTCGAGGCCGTGCTTGTGCCCGGCGTCGTCGATGTTCATGGGATGAATCAACAAGAAGTTCGGGGCATGACGCAGGCGCAGGTTTTCCGCGTCGGCGAACAGGTGCGAGTCGGGGTAGTGATCGTTCCAGTAGAAATGCCCGTGCTGGATCGGCAGTTGCGGATCGTCGGTGTGGCGATCCCGAGCCGCCACGAATGGCGAGCGGTTATACAGTTCGCTGACCCAGTGGTAGGCCGCCGCAGCGGTTTTCAGACCGGCGTCGGTGGCGTAGTGATAGATGCTGCGCTGGTTGGACAGGCGCGAGACATTGTTGTGCACGATGCCGCTTTCGATCGGCGGCACGCCGGTCAGAATGCATTCGTACAGCGGACGGGACAGGGCCGGCAATGCGCACTCCAGTTTGTAGAGCGCTGCGCGTCCTGCGCCGACATAAGCCTGCAGGTGCCCCATGGCGTGGCGGGCGACCTCATGGTTGAGGCCGTCGAGCACGACAAGGATGACGTTGTGCTTCATAGGGGCAAACACTCCGCGAAACATTAAGGAATCGAAACCTGTAGGAGCGAAGCTTGCTCGCGAAGGCGGACTTGCAATCAACACAAATGTTGAATGTCAGTCCCTCTTCGCGGGCAAGCCTCGCTCCTACAGATGAAGCATTACTTCATCTCTACAATGACTTCTTCGTTCCACTTCTGAGGCAGTGCCTTGGAGGTCTTCTCCCACGCATCCGCGTCCTTGATCGGCGTGACTTTCTTGTACTGCTCGTTCGGCAGCAGCTTGTCCTTGACCTCGGCTGGCAGGGTGATGTGCTCGGCGCGGATCGGACGGGCGTTGCCTTTGGCCAGGTTGATCTGGCCGGCGTCGCTGAAGATGTATTCGCGGGTCAGCTTGGCGGCGTTGGGGTTCTTGGCGTATTTGTTGATGATGGTGGTGTAGCCGGAAATCACCGAGCCATCGGACGGGATCAGCACCACGTAGTCATCCGGGTTGGCCATCTTGGCCTTGTAGCTCAGGCCGTTGAAGTCCCAGACCACACCGACTTCGATCTCGCCTTTTTCCATGGTGGCGATGGTCGGGTTGGCCATCGACAGGCGACCCTGCTTGGCGATGTCGGCGAACAGCAGCAGTGCCGGTTGCAGGTTCTTCTCGTCGCCACCGTTGGCCAGTGCCGCGGCCAGAACGCCGTTGGCTGCCTGGGCCGCGGTGCTCACGTCACCGATGGACACCTTGTACTTGCCGCCTTTGAGGTCAGCCCACTTGGTTGGCACTTCGGAGCCGTGCAGCAGCTTCTTGTTGACGATGAAAGCGATGGTGCCGGTGTAGGCCAGCGCCCAGTTGCCGTCCTTGTCCTTGGCCCAGTCCGGAACCTGATCCCAGGTGGTCGGCTTGTAAGGTTGCACCACGCCCTGCTTGACCGCGATCGGGCCGAAAGCGGCACCGACGTCGCCGATGTCGGCGCTGGCATTGTCTTTTTCCGCTGCGAACTTGGCGATTTCCTGAGCCGAGCTCATGTCGGTGTCGATGTGTTTCAGGCCGTATTTCTTGGCCAGGTCTTCCCAGGTGCCTTTCCAGTTGGCCCAGTCATCGGGCATGCCGACGCTGTTGACTGCGCCTTCCGCTTTCGCAGCGGCTTCCAGGGTTTTCAAATCGTCTGCCGCCATGGCGGCGGTGCACATGGCAATGGTCGAGCCTAACAGTGATGCCAGGAAAAACTTTTTCATTCCAAAGCTCCTTGGGTCGTGTTCAACGCTGCGATTGCGGTTTGTGGTTGGTCTAGGTCAGCAATACCTGAGCCAATCTAAGGGGCCTTGATGACACTTTGATGTCGTTCGTCGCCCGGATCGGCGTTTATTTGCCCGGCATTGGCGGGTGTCCGGTAAGCGTAGACCATCGGTAAACCCCCGCTGTGCAAGGGGCTTGGCCGATGAATTGCAAGCTTCAAAGCGCAGTGAAAACACGACCGTTCGGTCGCTTGTCACATCACAGTCATCTGCACTGCCTACGCTTGCAGGATGCTCAAGGAGCCCGTTTTTCGTGTGGTTCTGCCCCGGAACGGTGCTGGTCTAGTCCAGATAGGTAACGTTGATGCGTGATGAGGCAACAAAAGCGGTGACCGCCATTGGCCAGGTGTTGCAGGAGCAGCTCGATCACGGCTTGCTGGCAGCGGGCAGCAAACTGCCGGCCGAGCGCAAACTGAGTGAGTTGTTCGGGACGACGCGGATCACTGTGCGCGAGGCCTTGTTGCAGTTGGAGTCTCAGGGACAGATCTATCGCGAAGAGCGGCGGGGCTGGTTCGTCTCGCCGCCGCGCCTGGCTTACAACCTGATGCAGCGCAGCCACTTTCACGCCATGGTCAGCGCCCAGGGGCGGGTACCTTCCACCGAGGTGATTTCCGCGCGCTTGCAGCCGGCGTCGGCGGCGGTCTGCGCCTGGTTGCAGTTGCCGGCGCTGTCCAGCGTGATCCAGATCTGCCGCTCACGGCGCATCGATGGGCGGCTGGTGCTGTACGTCGAGCACTACCTGAATCCACAGTATTTCCCGGGGATTCTGGAATTCGATCTGAATCAGTCGATCACCGAGCTGTATGCGCGGCACTACGACCTGCATTACGGGCGGGTGCGTTTCGAGATCGTGCCGACGGCCTTGTCGGTGGACGCGGCCGCGGCGCTACGGGTGTCGGTGGGCAGCCCGGGGTTGCGCATTGCCCGGGTCAATTACGATCAGCACGAGCGGCTGATCGACTGCGATCTGGAGTTCTGGCGGCATGATGCGATTCATGTCGGCGTTGACGTAGTCTGATCCGGACCACCGCCGGCGGTGATGACCTGCACGCTCATGCGCGGCGTCGCCAGGTCCATCCCGGCTTCATCGAGATGGCGTTTGAGTGACAGGTTGAACGCCCGTGACACCTCCCACTGCTTGATCGGCGCGGTCTTGAAACGGGCGCGCAGGATCGCGTTGCCCGATTCGAAACTTTCCACACCCTGGATTTCCAGCGGCGACCAGATGTTGCGGCGCTGCAATGGATCAGTGCGCATTTTCTGGCCGACGTCGCGCATCAGCTTGATCGCGCTGTCGATGTCCATGCTCGCCGGTACCGCCACCCGGAAGATCGCGTAGCCGAACTCCCGGGAGTAGTTCTTGATGCTTTTGATTTCGCTGAACGGGATGGTGTGGACGATGCCGTCGATATCCCGCAGGCGCACGGTGCGGATGGTCAGGCCTTCGACGGTGCCCAGGTGGCCGCCGACGTCCACGTAGTCGTCGATGGCCAGGGAGTCTTCGATGATGATGAACAGCCCGGTGATCAGGTCGGCCACCAGCGATTGCGCACCGAAACCGATGGCCAGACCGATCACACCGGCACCGGCCAGCAGCGGCGTTACGTTCATGCCCATGTTCGCCAGGGCGACGATCAGCGCGATGATGAAAATCGCTACGAACAGCACGTTGCGGATCAGCGGCATCATGGTCTGCGCGCGGGCGTTGGCCAGGCCCTTGCGCGAGCGGGTGAGCGCGTGGTGCACGGCGGTGTCGGCGAGAATCCAGATCAGCCAGGCGAAGATCAGCGTGCCGCCGAGGCTGAACAGTTTGACGCTGATTTCGTGGCCTTCGCCTTCGGTGAAGCGGATCAGCGACATGCCCCAGACCCGCAGGCCGAGTTCGATGAACGCCAGCCACACCAGCAGGTGGGCGAGGGTATAGAAGAAGCTTTTCAGCCGTTCGGAATACAGCGCGTGGCGCTTCACCCCGCGATGGGGCTTGAGGGCGTGGCGGCGCACCAGGCCGTTGATGACCATGCACAACACCAGCAGCACGGTACAGATCAGCGACTGGCGAAGGGCGGTGCTGGTATCGCCGGCCGAGACGAAGGTGGCGAACAGCGAAATTCCCACCAGCACCAGCGCCGGCACGAACCAGAAGGTGCCGAGGATTTCGATGCTGTCGCTCAGGGCGCGGCGGGTCAGGCGCCGGGACAGCGGCTGGTTGCGGATCAAGTGGGCAATCGGACGACGGAAACGCAGGATGAACAGCCCGGTGGACAGCGCCGCCAGCACGTTGGCCACCGTCGCCGCGCTGTGGGCCAGATGCACGCCCAGGCTGTTGACCAGTCGCGGGTCGTTCAAGGCTTCGCCAAACGCGGCGAAGCTGCCGATCAGCCACAGCGGGTGAAAGGCCTGATGGCGCAGGATGTACAAGGCGCGGTGGCGGTGCGGGCCGTCGAGCAGGGAAAAGGCGATCACGCAGATCGCCGAAAAACAGGTGCCGACCACCAGGGCGTAGGCCAGCACCATGGCCAGGCTCTTGCCCAATGACGGGGGCAGGGCGTAGCTCATGTAAACGGTGATGACCAGCGCGATCAGCCAGGGACCGAGTTTGCGCAGGGCGAAGCGCAGCAAGTCCAGCGCCCGGGGATGTTGCGGCAGCTCTTCGGTCAGGCCGAAGCGCATGCGCACCCGATGGCTGATCCAGATCAGCGCCGCCGCCAGCAGGCTCCAGACCATCAGGATCATGGCGAAGGCGAAGATGATCGGCAGCCATTCGTTGGCCGGCAGGATCAGGGCGTTCAGTTCGTCACGGGCCAGATCGAATTCGTCGGACCAGCGCGTCAGCGGGCTGTCGGCCCCGGTGAATTGTTTTTCGAAGCTGGCGAGGGTCCCGCCGATCAGGCCCAGCACGCCCTCTTCGGCAGCCGGCTGGGCCTTTTTCGTGGCGTCGCGCAGTTTCTTCAGGTCCGCCAGCAGCTTGGTGCGCTGCTGGTCGTTCTCCAGTGACTTGATCACTTCGTCCAGGGATTGCCCAAGGGGTTCCTGGGCCTGGGGCTGGGTGTTGGACGAACTGTTGAGCAGGCTCGGCAAGCCGGCGGCTTGGGCAGGCGCCATCGACAGCAGCATCAGGCCGATGAGGAAAAAGCAGGGTAGGGCAAACAGACGGGCGAGCACTGGGCGGTCAACCTCGGAGTGAACGGGTCGACCGAGTGTACGAGCCCGTCAAAATCAATGCGAGTCGGGTGGGAGTTTATTCGTTGAGCTTGGCGAGGATCTTGATCACGACAGTGGCGAGGATCGTCAGCATGCCGATCCACATGGCGAACACGCCGAGGTTTTTATCGCGGAAGTTGAAGCCGATGGCGAGCAGGATCATGCCGGTGAGAATCGGGACCAGCATGTAGTTGAAGGTGGACAGCGAGATCATGGCGACAGCCTTGTCGGGAGGGATAACGTGAGTCTAGGTGGGTTTTCAGCGAATTAAACCCGTTGAATCAAACCGCACTCGCCCTCTGTAGGAGCGAGCACGCTCGCGATGGACTCGAGGGCGCCGCTGGGTGTCAGGTACCCAGCGTAATCGTTGACGACCATCGCGAGCATGCTCGCTCCTACAGTTGGAGAATGTATTCCAAGGTGGGAGCGAGCCAACCCGTAGTTCAGCGTTACGGCAATTCGCGGCAGGCGTAGAACGCGCTCAGCACTTTGACCAGGTGCGCCAGGTCGTGGCTGCCGCACAGTTCGCGGATCGAGTGCATGGCGAAGGTCGGCAGGCCGATGTCCACGGTGCGCACGCCCAGATGGCTGGCGGTGATCGGGCCGATGGTCGAGCCGCAGCCCATGTCGCTGCGCACCACGAAGCTCTGCACCGGCACTTCCTCGGCCATGCACAGGTGGCGGAAGAACCCGGCGGTTTCGCTGTTGGTGGCATAGCGCTGGTTGCTGTTGACCTTGATCACGGGGCCGGCGTTGAGTTTCGGACCGTGGTTGGCGTCGTGCTTCTCGGCATAGTTGGGGTGCACGCCGTGGGCGTTGTCGGCCGAGACCAGCAGGGATTTCTGAATGGTGCGTACGAATTCGTCACCTTCAGGCAGCAGGCGACGCAAGGTCTGCTCGAGCATCGGGCCGTCGGCGCCGCAGGCGGAGCAGGAACCCACTTCTTCGTGGTCGTTGCAGACCAGCACGCAGGTTTCGTCGGTGTCGGCGGTCAGCAGCGCTTGCAGGCCGGCGTAGCACGACAGCAGGTTGTCCAGGCGCGCGCCGGCGATGAAGTCGCCGTGCAGGCCGATGACGGCGGCGCTTTGGGTGTCGTAGAAGCTCAGCTCGTAATCGAGCACCACGTCGGCGTTCAGGCCGTGTTCGCGGGCCAGTTGATCGGTGATGACGGCGCGGAAATCCACGCGCTCGTCGCCGGCGAATTGTGCCAGCACCGGCGGCAACTCGGTTTGCGCGTTGATCGCCCAGCCCATGTTGGCTTCGCGATTGAGGTGGATGGCCAGGTTCGGAATGATCGCGATCGGCGCCTTGAAGTCGATCAGCTGGCTTTCGACCTTGCCGTCGCGGCGGAAAGTCACGCGGCCGGCCAGCGACAGGTCGCGGTCGAACCACGGCGCCAGCAGCGCGCCGCCATAGACTTCCACGCCCAGTTGCCAGAAGCCCTGGCGTTGCAGTTCCGGCTGCGGCTTGACCCGCAGGCACGGGCTGTCGGTGTGGGCGCCGACCAGGCGAATACCGCCGTGCAGGGGCGAGTGACGGCCCATTTTGATCGCGACGATGGAGGAGTCGTTACGGGTGACGTAGTAGCGGCCATTGGCTTCGGTGTGCCACGGCTCGCGCTCGTCGAGACGCTGATAACCCGCCGCTTCCAGACGCTGAACGAGGCTGGCGGTGGCATGGAACGGGGTAGGGGAGGCCTTGAGGAAGTCGATCAGGCCTTGGTTCAACTCTTCGCGCATAAGTAGCTCCAGACAGCAATGGCGCCAGTTTAACGTATTGGCTGGGGAATTGGCGGTGGACTGCCGGGGATGAACCGTGATCTCGAATCCGCAGGAGAACCCTGTGGGAGCGGGCTTGCTCGCGAAAGCGGTGTGTCATTCAACAATGTTT